>CASGED010000127.1 GCA_949300425.1 uncultured Bacteroides sp. | reverse complement strand
TCACCCCCGCCGAAGAGTTAATCAGCTCCTGTTTCCACTTTGCCGAGGCGGGCGAGGAAGGTGCAAGGCTGATGTCCGCGGCGGACATCTACGCCACGTTGAGGCGGAAGAATCCCGCGGCGTTGCGTGACTGCACGTGTACGGCGTTCAGCCGCCTGCTGGCGCAGGTGGGGCGCAGGGTGCATACACGGTATGGGAACGGATATTGGGTGAAATCTGCCCAATGAATTAAATGAAGAATTAAAAATGAAGAATGATGAATGAAGAATGATGAAGAATTTACATGTGACATGATAACGCGCACAGACAGTGCAGCCTAATTCTTCATTCATCATTCATTTGGCCTTTTACGCTTTCTTCCGTGCTGTCCGTCCTTTGCGTTTCGGACGGTCGGGGTCATTCTGTAGGGCTATCAGCTTGAGGCAGGCTTCCACATTAAGGTCTTCGGGCGTGATACCTTCGGGTATCTTGTAGTTGCTGCCTTTGTAAGCGATGTAGGGGCCATAGCGGCCATTCATGATTTCCAGGTCGGGCTCTTCATCGAACTTCTTGATGTGACGTTGGGCTTCGGCCTGGCGTTTGCTTTCTATGAGTTCTACCGCTTCGTCTAAGCTGATGGTCATCGGGTCGGCGCCTGCGGGCAGGGAAGCGAATACGCCGTTGCACTGCACGTAGGGACCGTAGCGACCGTTGCTCACTTTCACTTCCGCTCCTCCGTGTTCGCCCAAGGTACGGGGTAGTTTGAAGAGCTTCAGGGCTTCATCCAATGTGATGGTCTCGATGGACATGCCTTTCTCTAAGCGGGCGAAGCGTGGTCTGTCTTCATCTTCCGCGCTTCCTATCTGTACCATGGGACCGAAACGACCGATTTTCACCGATACCGGTTTGCCGCTGACGGGGTCGGTGCCCAACAGGCGTTCTCCTGCACGGTGCTCGCTCTTAGAGGCGAGCGTGTTTTCTACAGACGGATGGAACTTCTTGTAGAAACGCTCCAACACATCGGTCCATTTCTCTTCTCCCTCGGCTATCTCGTCGAACTGCTTTTCTACGGTGGCCGTGAAGTTGTAGTCCAGGATGTCGGGGAAATATTGGGTCAGGAAGTCGTTCACCACCATGCCGATGTCCGTAGGTATCAGTTTGGATTTCTCGGCTCCGGTCAGTTCCTTGCGGGTCTCGTCCGTGATGCTTTTGCCTTTTTGCAGGGTCAGTACGTTGTAGTTGCGTTCCTGGCCCGGCTTCTCGCCTTTCACTACATATTCGCGTTGTTGGATGGTAGAGATGGTGGGGGCGTAAGTAGAAGGACGACCGATGCCCAGTTCTTCCAGTTTACGTACCAGGCTGGCTTCCGTGTAGCGGGGCGGCTGTTGGCTGAAACGTTCGGTGGCGGTCACTTGGGCATACTCCAGTGCCTGTCCTTTGGTTAAGGGTGGAAGCAATCCGGTTTCATCATTCGCATCGGCCTCGTCATCGTGTGATTCGCGGTAGACGCGCAAGAATCCGTCGAACTTCACTACCTCGCCTACTACGGTAAATTCTTCCGCCGTATTGCTCATGCTGATGGTGACGGTGGTTTTCTCCAGTTCGGCATCGGCCATCTGCGAGGCGATGGTGCGTTTCCATATCAAGTCGTACAGACGTTTCTCTTGGGCGCTGCCCTCTATCTTTACATGGTCCATGTAGGTGGGGCGGATGGCTTCGTGCGCCTCCTGCGCTCCTTTGGTCTTGGTCGTGAAGTGGCGGGAGTGCAGGTAGCGTTCACCCATCTTGGCGGTGATGGTTTCGCGTGAGGCGGCAATGGCCAGCTCGGACAGGTTCACAGAGTCGGTACGCATGTAGGTGATGTGTCCCGATTCGTACAGGTTCTGCGCTATCATCATCGTCTGTGCCACGGAGAAGCCTAATTTGCGGGCTGCCTCCTGTTGCAGTGTAGACGTGGTGAATGGCGCTGCCGGACTTTTCTTGAGCGGGCGGGTGGTAATGTCGCTGATGGTAAACTCGGCGTCCTTGCAACGCTCAAGGAACTTGCGGGCTTCCTCCTTCGTCTTGAAGCGTTGCTCCAATTCCGCTTTTAACTCCACTGTCTTGCCGTTTTCATCGGGCACGGGGAAGAGTGCCGTTACGCGATAGGCGGCTTCGGTATGGAAGTTTTGTATCTCGCGCTCGCGCTCGGCTATCAGACGGACAGCCACGGATTGCACACGGCCTGCCGAAAGTGCGGGCTTTACCTTACGCCACAACACGGGCGACAGCTCGAAGCCTACAATACGGTCTAATATACGGCGTGCCTGTTGGGCGTCCACTAAGTTCAAGTCTATCTGACGTGGATGCTCAATGGCGTTCAAGATGGCGTTCTTGGTGATTTCATGGAATACGATGCGCCGCGTGTGTTCGGGCTTCAGACCCAACACTTCGTACAGGTGCCAGGCGATGGCCTCTCCCTCGCGGTCCTCATCGGATGCCAGCCACACGGTTTCGGCTTTGGCGGCTTCTTCCTTCAGTTGGGCGACTAATTTCTTTTTGTCCGCCGGTATTTCGTATTGCGGAGCGAAATGGTTCTCAATGTCTATACTGAAGTTCTTCTTGCGTAAATCGCGTATGTGACCATAGCTGGACAAGACTTCATAGTCCTTGCCCAGAAACTTCTCAATGGTCTTTGCCTTGGCCGGTGACTCGACGATAACTAAGTTTTTCTGCATATCTTTGACTTTGTAGCGGGTATCTCCCGTTGATTTTGCCCGCAAAAGTAGGAAAAAAACTACGTTCTTACCTTATTATATAAGAAAAAAATCTAAAAACGGAAACTTACGCCTCCCAAGAAACGGATGCTTTGAGCCGGACAACCGTAGTACATCAGGTAGTGCTTGTTCAACAGATTCTCGGCTTGCGCATAGATGGAGATGCCGTCGAACAGTTGGTAGGTGGCACTCGCATAGAGGTTATTTACCGACTTCGCTTTTCCGGGATTTTCTCCTTCACGGGAAATGAACTCGTGGCCTAAATTAATGGTCAACGCTTCCATGGGACGTACATCCAGGTTCAAGTAAAGCTCAAAAGCCGGCTTCAGATACAGGTGAGCCTGGCTGGCCTCGTCCTCCCAGTGGTGGAAGATTCCCTTGCCGGAGAAGGTGACAATGTCTCGGTAAGTGTAAGTCAGGTCAAGCCCGGCATATCCGTTGTAGATGTCGTCTTGGTAAAAGTAAGCGGGCCAACCGCTCATATGGCTGGAGGAAGTACCGTAGTTTTCTGCGGCATATATGTCATTGAGCAGAGCTTGTAGCCCACCATATATGTGAAACCAAAGGCCGGTCACCGGACTTGCTTTGAAGCCTAATGCCGCATTGACCCACTCGTAAGTGGATGTGCAGATATAGGGAAGGTTCGCGTAGGGGTTTATCTGCTCCAAACGGCGGAAATCATTCGTTTGTTGGTTGGCGGTGGCTTGCGCATATACTTGGTAACTGTCCGCAAACGTGTATTGTATTTTCACGTCCGGAGTGGGAAGCAGACGGTCTAATAACAAATCTCCGTTGCGAATCCCTAACAATACATCCAGACGCATACCCAACCGTATGTTCCAACCGTTGTTATGGTAGAGATAATGAGGAGCCAGTTGGAGGTCGGTATAGTTCATGGCATTGTTATTCGTTGCGTATGTCAGTCCGTCGTAGAAAAAGTTATCCATGGCCAAACCTAAGCCGATGCCACTCTTCTCAGAAATGCCTCCCCACACGTCGGCTTTGGTACGAATCAGAGTTTCACGCATGCCTTTCAATGCACTGCCGCCGTCATAAGATAATCCGTTCTGGCGTTCGTAAAACATCAAGTTGGTTTCCGCCTTGAACTGTACGGGTAGGTTCCTGTCGGTAGAAGCTACGCCTATATGCACGTCACCCGAAGTAAACTTCTGCTTTCCTGCCGCCATATCCGGTTGTAGGTTGAAGTTGTGCAGACCGAAATTGCCCGCAACGTTTAAATCCAATGTCTTAAAATTGTGCAGGTAGTCTACACGGGCTTGTGTGCGGTAGTAGCGTGACTTCCAATCCGCCATACCTTCGCCCATATCCAAGTCTCCGTTGCGTCCGTCCATAGCGAACGTTACGTTCAGTCGGTCTTTGGGAGACAAGGTAAACAAGTAGTTGGCGCGGGCGTCCAGGTTGTTATAGATACCGTAGCCCAAGCGTGCGTAGCCGGCTTTCGTTTTGCCCTGCTTCTCACGGATGACGTAAGGACGCATCGTCCCGATGGGCAACCGGGAAGCAGGTTGCAGCGTTTCGTTGTACTCTACGGCTTTTTTGCTTACCGTCGGTTCTTCAATGCGGGGTAGGACATTGACTTTGGCGGCGTCCCGAATGTCCGGGTTGTATTCCTGCTCAACGACCACCGTCCGTGTCAGCGTGGTGTCTTTTGCCTGCTCTTGGGCTGGCAGGCTCAAAGGGAGGGTAAACAAAACGACTCCTCCATATAACAAGGATAATATATTCTTTTTCATACTTTCAAGTTTTTAGCACATTAGCACATTGGCACATTGGCACATTAGCACATTAGCACATTGTTCTTATTGAGGATTTTGAGTCTCTTCTTCCAATTTGTCCAACCGCTCCTTTATCATGTCGGAGATGTTGTCGTCCGCCTGATAGTTTTGTTGCAGGCTGAGCAGGTATTGGCGGGCATCCAACTTCTTGTCCATCGCCACATAGACATCGGACAAAAGGATAAAACTGCGTGCCAGCCAATAGGCGTGCGGGGTACTTTGTTCGATGTAGTCCAGCACTTCCTTTTCCGCTGCTGCATAGTCGCCTTTGTCGTACAGTTGTTGAGCCAACAAATATTTGGCTTCGGCTCCGTACAGGGTACGTGTGTCTTTGGCCAATATTTGCAAGTCTGCCGTAGCCTTTTGGGGAGCGTTTTGGCGGAGGTAGGCTTTGGCACGGTAGTACAACGCCTCGTTTTGCAGCTCGGGCGTCAGTTTGGGCAAGGCCAATAAGGCTGTAGCCGCTTGTATCATTTCCACATCGTCTTTCAGCATCACTCCGCATCGCAAGGCACCCAACAGTCCTACCTGATGATGCTCGGCGGTAGAGGCGCGGGTGGCCAGTTGCTTGTAGTCGGCCAATGCCTCGGCGTATTGCTGGCGGTTGAAGAGAATTTCCGCATGGATGGGGAGCACTTCCTCCGCATAAGGGCTGTCGGGATATTCGAGCAGTTGACCCGCATGGAGCAGGGCTGTGTCGTCATCCTTTTGCTGTTTGCCGATGAGGCAGAGGTAATAATGGGCGTTCAGGCGGAAAGCACCTTCGGGGTAGCTTTGCAAGTAACGCTCCAAGCTGGCGCGGGCGGGCTGCAGGTCGCCCTTCATATAAACTTTCTCGGCGGCGATGTAGGTCAGCGAGTCTTGTTCGCTGGCTTCGAAGCGTATCTGTCCGGGCATCTGTGCGGCCAAGGCGGCATACTCGTCCACCCGGTTGGCGTCTACATAGATAGACTTCAAGTCACGCATGGCCAATCGGGCTTCCTCGCTGCCCGGATATTGGGTGATGACCCGTTTGTAGGCGTCGATGGCTCGGTCATAATCTTCATTTTGATAATAGAGCAAGCCAATTTCGGCGGCGGCCTTGCGGGCTAAGGGACTTTCGGGATATTTGGTCAGCAGTTCTTGGAAGGTGACGATGGCTTGCGCGCTTTCCTGGCTCTGCACGAACGAACGTCCTTTCTCATAAAGTCCGCTGACGGCATATGGTGAGTTGGGATATTTTTCGGCCAAGCGGTCGAGCAAGGAAACCTTGGCGTTGTAGTCTTTCTGCAAGCCGGCCACCAATGCCAGCTGATAGTAAGAATAGTCGCCCGAAGCGGCTCCCATCCGTTCGGCTTGTGTATAGTAGCGTGTGGCTTCTTCAAAGCGGCGCACGTTGAGACAGCAGTCGCCCAAGCGGTTGTAAGCGTCGGCTTGCGCCACACGGTTCTCGCCTTTCTCCAGTTGCACGTAGCGGCTGAAGTAACTTTCGGCCGTGGCATAGTCTTTCCGATGGAAAGCGATGTAGCCTAAGTTGTAATGAGCCAGGGCGTACATCTCGCTTTGACGGTTGGTTGTGCGACCCAAGTAAAGGTGGAAGTCATTGGTGGCTTCCTGCATTTGGTTGAGGCGATAACGGGATTCTCCCCGCCAATAGAGGGCTTCTGCCTGCTCCTCCAATCCGGCTGAATCGAAAACCGCGGCTTGCTGATAAGATTGAGTGAAATACTCGATGGCCGTGGGGAAGTCGGCATTGGCGAAAGCTTGCGCGCCCAACTGGAAGAGAATGCGCACTTTGGCTTTCAGAATGGTGGGGGTGGGGGATTGGATGCGGTTGATGGACTGGAGGGCGGTCTCGTAGTTGCGCGTCTCCATATAGACATCTACCAGATAGCCGCTCACCCGGTCGGCATACATCGATTGCGGGAAGTCGTTCAGGAATTTCTCGAAAGCCGTGACCGATTCGCCGAAGGCCGAATAAGCGGTCTCGTGCAGGCAGAGGGCATAGTTGTAGGCAGCCTGTTCCTGTACGCTCCGGTCGGCTTCCGATGCGGCGGCCTGCTCGAAAGCCATGCGCGCCTTGTTCTTGTCCGCCATCTTCAGGTAGGCCAAGCCGGTGTGCAGGTAGGCGTTTTGTGTCAGGGCGTCATCCTCCGTGGTCATCTTCCCTAAGAGTTCAGGCACGCGGCTATAAACGCCACAATGGTAGCAAGCCATGCCATACATATAGGTAGCATCCCGGCGGGTTAGGGTGATTTTCTCGGCCTGCTCAAAAGCCTTCATCGCCTTGGAGTAGCTCCCGGTATGGTAGGCGGAAGAGCCAATGATGCGGAACATTTCGTCCGCATACTCTTGACGGGGATAGGTACGTACATACTCGCTGGCAGTCTTCTCGGCTTCGGCATACTTGCCTTGGATAAGCTGGATTTCTGCTATGTAATAAGGAGCCAACGTACGGTATTTTTCGATGTCTCGCGAGGCTAAGAAACCTTCCAGGGCTTCATCGTAACGACCTTGCGTGTAGCGGATGTAAGCCACTTGGTAAGTGCAGTCGTCCGCATAGCGGTCGCTGAGGTTGCGCAGGGCTTCGAACCAGATGGCGGCGTCTTGCAGGCAACCGGTACGCAGGTAGGACGTGGCCATTCGGTAGGTCATGTCATCCCGTTCGCCGTTGGGCAACAACTCCAGGCGGGAACGGCCGAAGAACATTAGCGCTCGTTCGTAGTCGTAGCGGAAGAAATAGCCCGAAGCCATCAGCGCATAGATGCGGTTGGCATGGGGCGTGTCGGGGTATTTGTCCAGATAATCGGCCAGCAAGTCGAGGCTTCGCGGGTCTTGCGTCTCGTAGGCGGCGCAAACCAACATATATTCGGCTTCTTGTCGTTCTTCCGTCCATTGGGATTGCTCTTCTTGTCCGTTGGCCAAGCGGATGAATTGTTGCAACGGAGCCACGGAAGCCGTGTAAGCCTTTTGTTGGAAGAGGCTTTTCCCCTCTTTGTAATACCGCTGAGGGTCTGTGCCTTGCGGCCCGTTTTGGGCGGACGCCAGCAAGGGGGCACAGCACAAGGCCGTGCATAGTATTCGTGAAAGTTTGTTCTTCATATATAAATGATAATTTATCGGACTCTGTGTTGTCTAACTTTTCATCCGCAGATGACGCGGATGACGCAGATTTTATATTTTTCCCTGTCTATGACAAAGATTTGGGCGAAGCCCCTTTAAAAATCCGTGTCATCCGCGTCATCTGCGGATGAAAAATAAACATACACATAAGTTTCCATTTTTACTTGTTCATTTCTAAAAACATTCCTAATCCTTTTCGTATGGATTCCAGTCCGAAATCCTCCGGATGGATGTCCCGCAGGGGCAGGAAGAAAACCTCGGCGGCATCGTCCATGGCGGTGTAGTGCAAGGTGTCCTCCACTCGGCAATGGAAAAACATGTCGAGCGTATGCACCAGGAAGCCTGAGTACAGATACAAGTTGGGCAAGGAGAACAGATATTCCGCACGGGTCACCGTCAGTCCGGTCTCTTCCTTTACCTCCCGTGCGACGCCCTCTTCGCCCGTTTCGTACATGTCGATAAAACCTCCCGGCAAGTCCAGCGTACCTTTGGCGGGGTCTTTGCCTCGCCGACACACGAGCAATTCCTCGCGGTCATTCTGGATGAGTGCCACCGTGGCCGATGACGGGTTGAAGTAATACACAAACCCGCAATCGCGGCAGGCTTTCGACTTGCCGTTGTGCACCTCGAAGCGGACGGAGCCGCATCGGGGGCAGTATTTAAACAATGACAAAGGATGTTCGGTCATCAGTCAAAAAGTTAATAGGTTTATACTCTGCGGCAAATATACGCAGAAAAGGAAAGAACGCAAAAGTTCTCTCGTCTAATTTCGCCATTTATTTCTGGTTCACCCGGCAAACGCGTAGGTGAATGTAATTTAGCGGGCAGATTTTTTAGATGCAGATTGAGCGAATTAGGAACACAAAGTAAGCAAGCTGAAAAGGCAAAGTAAGTAAGCTGACTTTGGCATTTCAGCTTGCTGTGTTGGCAAAGTCAGCAGGTTGCGTGAAGATTGGGCCTTTTCTGAACAAAATAAGGCTATTAAGGAGGCAATGTCTATATGAACCTTTTCCACTTGTAAGTAAAAAAGGGATTGTTTATCTTTGTACCCCAAGTAGTGATACAGATGATGAAGAAACTCTGCATACTCCCTTTGCTGCTGGCCTTCGTGGCCTGCACCCACATCGACTACGCCCGCCGCTTGGTGGATGCGGACAGCCTGCTTTCTGTCCGTCCGGACAGTGCCCTCACCCTCTTGCGCAGCATTTCGCCCGCCCGTCTCCATACAGAGGAAGAACGGATGCGCCATGCCTTGCTCACCGTGGAAGCGGAGTGCCGCAACCGCATTCCGCAGCGGGATGACTCGCTTTTAAAAGCTGTCATTCACTTCGCCCGAGAACATAATGACGAACAATTACTTGCCCGGGCATATTATTGTCAAGGGCTTGTAAACAACAGCCTTAAACAGCAAGATGAAGCATTGGTCGCTTTCCTTCAAAGTGAAAAGTATGCGCATGAAGTAGGCAATCTGAAATTACTTGGGCGCATATATATCAATATGGGTTATATCTATCAATCCAATGGAATCGACGCAAAAGGTGATTCAGTATATCAGTTGGCAGCGAAAACGGCACGTCAAGTGGGAGATTCTGCTTTATTGGCAGAGTCGCTGACTCGACAAGGCATGTATCGAATGGGATTAGGGAAGGAACAATATCCTGTAGCAAAACAACTGTTGTTGAGGGCTTATCAGATAAATAAAAAAACGAGGTTAAACAAGCAAGGGGGAGCTATTGCGATGTCTCTCAGTAATCTATATGGAAGAATGCAACAAGTAGATTCCGCCATCTACTATGCACAACAAGCCATTGATCTATGTGAAAACGATACGATAGAGTTACATCGTGCCCAATATTTTTTGGGAAATGCCTTTCCCCTATCCGGACAAACAGACTCCGCACGTTACTACTACGAACAAAGTTCGCAGACTTCTTTTCTTTCAATTAAAATGGGAGCTTATATGCAGTTAGCCAAGATTGCAAAGAATGAGAAAAACTGGGAATTGGCAGTTAAATATCAAGAACAAGCGAATCGGTATAAAGAAGAATTTTATGTTAGCTCGCAAGAGACAGATATTATTTCCGCGCAAAAAGATTTAGAAGTTAATAAAAAACTTTTGCTTATACAAGACTATCAGCAAATTATTCTATGGATTATACCAACGTTTCTAATCACAATAGGAATTTGTTTGTTTCTACTCTTTAAGATAAGAAAACAAAAAACTCCATATGAATCTGTGCGGGAGGATTTGTCCTCAAAAGAATTTTTATTGCCCCATGCACAAACGAACACAAAAGAAGTCGAAGAATATGTGAAAAAGGACACTTACACAGAGGATGTTTTTGAGTCTTGTCAGCAAGCCATCCGACAATCTGAACTTTATCGAAAAATACAACGTATAGTTAACTACCAAAAAGAACATCCAGGGAAAAATCCTGCCGAGACATTTGATGCAACAGAAAGGGAGCAGTTTGTCTCTGAAGTAAACGTGTTGATTCCGGGATATGTAGAACGTTTGAGGGAGCGTTATCCTGAACTGAATGACATTGATATTTTTATTCTTTGCTTGTGTCTAATCGGAATGTCTATTCCACACATAGCTTATGTGATGAACAGAACGAGGGATAATGTATACAAAAGATTGAGAGCTATCCGAAAAGAAAAAATGGGAATCACAAGTGGGGACAACAGCGTCAATGAAGTTTTGCAAGCCTGCAAACAGATTTAAATCCGTTGTAGAAAGATGTAGAATAGGCTACGGTATAGTGTATAACTAAAATTCTACACTAAATTCTACATCTGAATATTTGGCTCTTCTCAATAAAAGTATGTCCTTTGTAACAAAAAAAAACAAAAAACTAATTTTTAACATGGTGAGGAAATACATTCTTATTTTAGCGGCATTATTTGCCTTTGCTGTCACAGATGCCGTTTATGCTAATGGCGGTGGCACAGAAGAAACGGGAACGGTGGATATAGATTTGATAATCCTTAAAGAAAGTGGATTGGAGGTATATTCCCTTATCCAACCCACTGCCTACGCCACCTTATCTAATAAGGTAGTCAGCGTAGATCTCAGTGAGTTGCCGGAAGGGGCTACTATCACCATTACCCGCACGGCTACCGGTGAAAAGGTCTATTCGCAAACCGGTATGGGAAGCATGGAGATTGATTTGAGCGCTTGCGACAAGGGACAGTACCAGATTGATGTCGTATCAGGCGGACTGTGGTTGCAAGGTGAATTCATGCTATAATAAAAATATGAATGATAGTTTATAGGTTGCATAGAACGAATTTAAACATAACAACTCAAATTGAATAAAGAAATGAAGAAGTATTTATCAAGAATCGTCTGCGCAGTGGCAGTAGCCGCCATTGCCGCTTATGGAGTGTACACCAACCAAAAGGAAACGCAAGTGTCAAACTTGACATTGGCCAATGTGGAAGCGTTGGCGCGGTATGAATTGCCGGAAGTAACGATAGAATGCGGGGAAACTCAAGGTGCTTGTTGGGAGGAGTTTAGCGATTGTTATATAACATTGGGAATGAAAGTCCCGGATTGTATATTTAATGGTTATACATTTGTGTCATGTACCACTCCTTGTGATTAATTATTAATACAAATAAAAGCTAAGTGGATAGTATTTATTTTTAATCCTAACCACTTAGCCGTTATATTACATTTGTGTGCATTATGAACAAACAAATAGGATTATTTCTTGTTATATTCTTTTTTTTCGCTTGCTCATCCAAGCAGAAGGAAATCCTAGACGGGGTAGAACGTATACCCATCCAAACCGATATTCCAGCTTCTGACATAACGTCATTCGTTGATAAAATAGAAATAGTTCCATTGGAAACTACAGATTCATCTCTCGTAAACGGATATTATAAAATCTTGTATGACGATACAATGAATCTATACTTAATATATAATCGGGAACAAGTTGTTATGGCATTTACCGGAGACGGGAAATTTGTAGGAAGTTCAAAAAGTATGAGAGGAAATGGTCCTCAAGAATATAATATGGTTTTAGATGTAAACTTTAATCCTTTTCTAGAAGGTATAGATCTATTAAACCCCTATGGCACAATATACACATATACACCAACATTCGAAAAACTAATCGCAAAAAGGACAGTCAGACCAGAGTTTTTTTATAATAGTTTATTGGCCTTGAATGAGAATGAATATCTCTTCACGATACCTGCTTTTTGGGTTGGTGAAGAAATTTGTCATACTAATATGGCGAGCAACAAAGAAATGATCTTGCCTTACAGCGGCACAATATCTGCTGCTATCAGTATGCAGAAGCGTTCTTTCTATAAAAAAAGCAATGCCATTTATTTTATACCTAACGAATTGAACTACTACATTTATCAATTTGATGAAGCGGGAATGAATTTAGTACCAACTATTCGTTCTGAACGCAATCCATTATCTTTCAATTAATTGCGATGCTTTGTTTAGGCTATAGGTAATGGATTTGTAACGTGCTAACTTCTGTATTCTTCATCGCTTTGAAGTGGGTGATTAGCTGAGGACAAAGATA
>CASGED010000126.1 GCA_949300425.1 uncultured Bacteroides sp. | reverse complement strand
TATTCGTTTCATATATACCTTAATTGTCTATAACAAAAAATCCCGCTTCCTTCGTGCAGGAGCGGGATTCATATCGTTGCTTAATTCATTGTCCTTGGTTCTTAAGCGTCACTGTCACTTGACACATACAAACTCCCGCTCTACTTTGTGGCTAAAGTAAAAGTAAAAGAAGAAGTAGTATGCAAAGTTAAATGACTTCATAAGTTTCTTTTTGTTTTTAATTTCGGGGCAAAAGTAATGCTTTTATTTTAAAATGCAAGCAAAAGTTGACGATTTTTTTTCTTCCTTTGGTGGAAAAATCGACTGCATTTTACTTAGAACCGTCCCAATCCTCCAATTCATTCTTGGGGAAACCGTGCTTCGTCCTAAGTTGCCGCATTTTCTCTTGAATGTTGCGCCGGTTAGTGTCGTTGTATGGGTCAAGTCCGGTTTTCATCCTTGAAAGCTGGTCCACGTAGTTGCTGTACGTCCTGCGGTCTCTCATTTCGTTTTGGGCATCGGAAACCGAAACTTTTTTCCTGCCTTTTGAAGATGATTTTTGGACGGAACTATCGGAGGATTGGCTATAATTTGTACTGCCATTGCTTATTGTGGCTGTATTGCTACTTGCTAAAGCGGTGTTGAATGCTTGGAGGGCTTTGTTTGTTTTTTGAATCCGTTCTAACCTTCGTGCTTTCTTAGCTGTCTTTTCCGCAAGGGCAAGTCTTATTTGTTCTGCCTTCTCTCGGCCTTTGTCATGATGAGGGTTCATTAATAGCATGGCTGTTGCGTATTGTTTGGCTATGTCATAATCCTTCTTGTCGAAATAGGCGTCGCAAAGTTGGTTGGCCGCTTGTATTCCTATTCCTTGTGCGTTAAGCGGGTCTTGGTATAGGGCTTGTTTGAGCAGTTCTATTTTCTCCCGATTCTTCTTCGCGGAGTTTGCCGCTTCCCAATATTCGCTTGCCGTGTGTTTGCTTTTCTGTGAAAGTAGCAGTTTGTTTTCTCCTTTTGGATCAAGTGTCGTATATTTCCCCCAAATGAAGGCGGGAGGGAAAAAAATGCTCCACAATACACGGCTGTTGAATTTGGTGGCGAGTTTTAGTTCTTGCGGCTCAAATCCTTCTTTGGCTATCATTATTTTTTTTAGCTTGTTTCTATGGTATGCGCTTTTGCTAAGAGAAAATACGGCAATCCCTTTATCGTTGGCTGTCCGGATTGCATTCCCGCTTTTTAGGAAACCTGCGTTGGTTACAAGGAAACCTCCGTCAAACTTGCCGTCTTTCCATAGAAGGGCAGCTCCGGGCGTGGTTTCGATTACGATATTGTTTCCTGCAAAGTATTTAGTCGAGTGACAGCTTGTCAGGAGTACAAGGATTGTTATTAATGACAGACTTTGCGTTATATAGCGCATTTTTAATTTGATGTGGTTCATAATGGTAGTGTGTTACGTATTACTTGTTTGGGTTAAAAATAAATCCAACCTTTCCCATGGCAGGTTTGACAGGAGCCAGACCGATGGCAGATTGAACATTCCATAGGAGTACCATCGGCATATTGGTTCTTGTACCATCCTTTACCACCACAGGCATTGCATTTTCCGGTCGTATGACATGAAGGACATTCTTGGCGACCGTGTCTGCTGTTAGAACCTTTTTGCGATTTATCCGTGATGGAATTTTCTCCGTAATGGGTGTCGTTCCCATTATATATAGGTATGGGGAATGCGGATTTAGTAGACGATTTCTCTTTCCGTGTACCAAAATAAGTTGATTCTGTTTGGTTTTCATGAGCATAGCTTTTTCTATAAATATACACCTCATTACCCACTCGAATGTTCAGTACAGAATAATCCGAGGCGAAAATGTAATTAGCTTCTCCCCAATAGGAGGAACCGGTGTATGAAATCCTGTCATCATATTGGTTTTGCAAACTTTGATAACCGTTGTTCATCGTGTTCCCCTTCCGGTCGGAATCATAGCAACCGTTTGCCGTAAAAGTGACAAACAGGCCACTGTCATTGCCTTGCACTCTTGTCCCATCGCTTTTTACTAAGGTATTCAACTTGAAGTAATAAGTTTGGGCTGATGTGCCAAGCGTGACAAGGCAAAATAATAATGTAATGAAAGTAAGTCTCATCTTAATAGTTTGGGTGTGTATTTCTCTCGTTCACTTTCTGTTGTCCTAACGTATACGGCAATGTTGCCAAACATGTATGCGATTTGGTTGATTACCGATAAATCTTTCGCTACATGATATTTAAACGTCGGACCCTCATAAATGAAATAGTCGTTGGTAGCGCCTGTATATTTGCAAGCGACTCCACCTACTTTATTAGCATTCCCATATTTGTCTGACGCATATAGAATGCTGTAATCATCAGTGAAAGTATAATAGCCCCAAGCGTGTTTGCTGCTTGCATCTACTTTCCTTTGAACTCCGTCTTTGTCGTAACTTTTGGTCCACTGATAAAAATAAGTGTGTTGTGCCATACTATGGATAGTTCCACAGACGAGCATGGCAATCAATAAGATTGTTTTTAATTTCATATTGCTATAAATTCTAAAAATAGAAAAGGCGTGCAACCATTCTTCGCTTGTTTTTTACCAGGTTACCGCCAAGTGACCTCATGCACAACAAGCACCGAATGGTTCACGCCCATCATGGCGTGAACCTCCAGTCAGCCTGTCCTTGTGCATTGAATATTGGCGGTATTCGGTAAAAGAGGACAAGAGCCAAAAGCTCAAACAATATGTAAGTTCTGAATGGAACGCTTTCCGTGATTAATAATTGGTTTGTTCAATCATTGCGGGCGGAGGACTTTATTTGGAAAGTCGATTCCGCGGTAACCTTGTTTACTACATAAGCTTGTGTCTTTAAAGTGTTAATATTGTCATATTGCCACAAAGGTAATTAATTTTTGTGATATACAATTATGAATGGCAGGAATTTTTGTTTCGATTTGAATATTATTGGTAAACGCATAAACAACGTTTAAGTTTCCTCCAAGAAATACGTAGATAAATCGTGACCATTTATCATCCGGTTGCGGCTATGTATGTGCAAATCCCGACAAATCCTTTTGCCTTGCTGTGTATATTTTGGATTTCTCTTTTGCGGGAATGGTTCACCGCTGTTGGGGGTACTTTCAAGCGGGATTGGGGAATGTTTCTAACATAAGCCCCGAATGTTTCTAACATTCCCCTTCTATGTTAGAAACATTCCCCCTCTATGTTAGAAACATTCTCCCTTTGGGTTAGAAACCTAAATTGGGGCAGGTCTTTTCCTGTTTTGTTCTTGTAATATTTATTGATTTTACACTTACATTCTTTCGTGCTCCTCTATGTTGACACGGCGTGATTGGATCGGGTGATTTCTCAGATGGGTCTAAAAAGATATCGGCCTTGCCTGGAAAGTACACCTTCCATGGCAAGGCCGGTATGGTTCTGTGTCTGATTGCGACACTTATTCTCCGTACGGAATCATCTCCTCCAGAATCCTTTCTTGGAACCAGGGGTCGTCGATTCGTTTCAGTTCTTTCCCCATCTCGGCGCACAGGGAAGCTACGATTTCCTTGTTTTCGTCCAACGGGAGGTTGTTCAGCTGGTAGGGGTCTTTCTCGTCATCGAACAGCAGGCTCTTTACCAACTTATGGTCTTTGCGGTCGATGTACAGCGCCAGCGTGTAGCGGTCGGACTTGAAGCCTCGTGAGGCGGGGAAGTACGAGCGCACCTTGCCGTCACTGTCTTTCTCACCGTCCATGTTCTGGATGTAGAGTGCGCCGGTGGGACGCTCTACGGCGGCGTTTGCGTCGAAGAACAAGGGCGCGTAATTATAGCCTTGTACGGTGGCGGGTATCGAGTCGCTCAGGCCTGCCAGTCCCAAGAGGGTGGGCATGATGTCGGGCGATGACAACATGAGGTTGTCTTCCACACGCGGCTGCAGCTTGTCCGGGAAGCGTACCAGGAAGGGCACGTTCATGGATTCGGCGTAGGGCGAGTTCTTGGGGTCGTCTGTTCCTTGGCTGCACATGGTCTCGCCGTGGTCCGAAGCGAATACGACGATGGTGTTCTTGTCCAGTCCCAGTTCCTTCAAGGCGGCAAGAATTTGGCCGAACGCACGGTCAACGCCCGTTACGGAAGCGAAATAGTAGGGAGTGCTTGCCGCTTTCTTCATGGTCGGATCCGCGTTGGGGCGCACCAGCAGGCTGTCCAGCGGGATGTCTTTATAGAGGTTGAAGTCTTCTTCCATGCAGTCGTCTAAGGAACGGTAGGGGCTGTGGGGAGGATTCATGCCTACCATGATGAAGAAGGGCTTCTGCGGGTCGCGCACGTTCCCTTCATTCTTCAGGTAGGACACCACCATTTTCGCTTCGTGCAGGGGTGACCATTCGTGCGGGTCGTGGCGTACTCCTTTTGTATCCCAGTAATGCGGATTCTTGTGTACATCGAATGTGCCGTAAGAGTACCAGTAGTTAAAGCCGTGGCGTCTCTCAGGGGGCGTATAGGCGTCCCACACCGGATTCTGGTCATCCACGTATTGACCGGGATGTGCCGGGTCGTTGGGGGTGGGGAAGTCTGCGTGCAACTTGCCGAAGTAAGCGCAATCGTAACCGGCACGGCTGAACACGTCGCTTACGCAATCCACATCCTCACGCAGGCTGCTGATGGGACGGTTTGAATTGCAATTCAAGGGGACACCGCTGCGGTTGGGGTACATGCCGGTCAGTAACGAGCCTCGGTGCGGACTGCTCAGCGGACAGTTGCTCATGGCGGAGGTCAGGACGACGGATTCGCGCGCAAAGTCGTTCAGGTTGGGCGTATGCACAGGGTCGTTGCGGAAGTTGACTTTTTCGCGGAAACCTGCTTGTCCCCAAAACTCCAACGCATGGTTGCGGAATTGGTCGGGGAATACGTAAATGACATTCGGTTGCTGTGCGGCAGCGTCCGGTTGAGGCGTGTTGCAGGCTTGTAAAGAGAGCAATCCGAGCCCTCCTGCCAAGTAGTAATTGATTTGTCTTTTCATGATAAGTAAGTGTAGAGAGTTAAATGAAAAGCCTTGCCCTTTCTAGCCTCATCGAAGAGGAGATGGGGCAAGGCCTCCTATTTTTAATAAGGTGTAGTGGAATCCTTTTTATTTCCCGCTTTCCAGGTCGCGTTTACGCATCAGTCCTTCCAGGAAATAGTAGTCCGCATAATTCAGCGGCACGTCGATTTCGGCGCCGTGAGGGATGCTGCCTACGGAGTGCATCAGGATGAAGTTTCCGTTGGTACCCACTTCGGCACGGTAGGCCGGTGAAGCCAGGCTTTCCATAATCTTGTCTGCGGTGGCCTTGTAGCCTTTTCCCGGTGCGTAAGTCTCCAGTTCATAGAGGGCCGATGCCGTACATGCGGCTGCCGAAGCGTCGCGCGGTTCGTTCGGGATGTTGGGAGCGTCATAGTCCCAGTAGGGAATGAGGTCCTCGGGCAGGTTCTTGCCGTTGAAGATGAAGTTGTAAACTTTTTCAGCTTGATCCAAATACTTTTGGTCGTGCGTATAGCGGTAGCAGGTGGTATATCCGTAGAGCGCCCATGCCTGGCCGCGTGCCCAGTCTGACTCGTCGGCGTAACCTTGCGCCGTCTGTTTGTGCAGCACTTCGCCGGTCTCGGGATTGTAGTCTATCACGTGGTAGCTGCTATAATCCGGGCGGAAGTGGTTCTTCATTGTTGTGTTGGCGTGGCTTACGGCGATATTATAGAATGTGGAGTCGCCCGACAGGCGGGTAGCCTCAAACAGCAGTTCCAGGTTCATCATGTTGTCGATGATGACAGGACATGACCATCCGCGTTGGGACTGCCAGCCTCGGTCGGTGTTCCAAGACTGGATGACGCCTGCGCCCGGACGGAAACGGGTAGACAATGATTTGGCCGTTTGGATAATGACGGGCTTGTATTCTGTCTTGTTGGCCAGGCGGTAACCGTTCAGGTAGCTGCAACCGATCATGAAGCCTACGTCGTGGTGCCAAGTCAGGTATTGGATAGAGTCCAAATCCTCGGTGTACTTCTCTGCCAGTGCTTTCCACTTCTGGTCACCGGTCAGTTCGTACGTCAGCCACATGTTGCCGGGATAGAATCCGGAGCACCAGTCGTCAATGGGAATGTAGACGATGTTGCCATCCTTGTCGATGGTACGCGGGTTCAGAATCTTTCCCGATTTTTCGATAATGTCCGTCTGCAACGTTTCCTGTGCTACGGCGTTGTCAATGTTCTCTTGGATGAAGTTGGTCTCGGCTTGTTTCTTTTGTCCGCTACAGCCAACTAACAGGCAAAGGGATAATCCCAGTGTTGTAAGAGTTGTTTTCATAATAATGGATTAGTTTTATTAATATTCTTTTTCTTTCCGTGTACAAAGTTAGAACAATTAAATTGATAAAATAGGGTCAAATTATCCATGAAAAGGCCAATTTTGTATTTTTAAGCAAGAAAATGCCCATAAAAAAGCAAGAAAACCGGGAAGTGAGGGATTTTTTGCAAAAGTTTGGTATATTTGTGTCGTAATTTAAAAGTGAACATTGTTGATGGTACGAAAGATTTCTTTTTTACTGCTTCTTATATATATGTCCGTCTTTTCTGTAGCGGGGCGGAACATTACTTTCAATCATCTGAGTACGGATGACGGTTTGTCTCAGTTCTCGGTAAACGGTTTGTATATTGACGAGAAAGGCGCCTTGTGGATTGGCACCCGCGAGGGGTTGAACCGCTATGACGGTACGGGTATCTTTACTTACAAGCTGGAGAAAAACAATCCCTATAGCTTGTTCTGTAATACGGTTTTGCGGGTGACGGGCAATCGCGCCGGGAAAATCTATCTGTTGTGTACGGAAGGTGTGGCCGAGTTTGACATGAAAACGTGCCGTTTCACCACGTTGCTTCAAGGTAGTGTCCATTGTATCTATTACGAAAACGGGTTATACATCGGCCGGGGGAACGAAATCTATCGTTATGATGAGGACAAACGCAATTTTGAACTTTGTTACCGGCTTGAGGACAAACGCTTGCAGCTGACCTGCATGTACCTTTCCGGCCATGAGTTTTGGCTGGGGACGGGAAATAGTGGAGTCTATCGTTTGAATTTGGAAAACAGGGATTTGTCGCACGTCATTCCCAAGGGGAACATCACCAGTATCTACCGGGATGCGGAGCGGAGCCTGTGGATAGGCAGCTGGGAGGAGGGTGTGTATTGTATAAAGCCGGACGGGACTATCGGCCATTTCCGGCACGACCCGGGTAATCCGGAGAGCCTTTCTTCCAATTTTGTCAGGGCGTGTTGCGAAGACAATTTGGGTAATATGTGGC
This sequence comes from uncultured Bacteroides sp., assembly GCA_949300425.1. GTDB lineage: Bacteria > Bacteroidota > Bacteroidia > Bacteroidales > Bacteroidaceae > Bacteroides. The sequence continues at coordinate 109,273 of CASGED010000126.1, read as the reverse complement.
TGGGCACGTTCAATGGGTTGAACTGTTACGACCGAAAGAGCAGTAAGTTTACCAATTATACTTCTCAAGCCCTTTCGTCTGCCGGTTTGACTCATTCTTCGGTGTGGTGTATTGTGAAAGATGAACAGGGAACTCTTTGGCTGGGAACCTATTTCGGAGGGGTGAATTACTTTAATCCGGAGTATGAAATCTATACGCATTATACCTATTCTCCCATGGAGAAGAAGGGATTGAGCTATCCTGTCGTAGGACCTATGGTGGAAGACCCCGACGGCAATCTGTGGATTGGGACGGAAGGGGGCGGATTGAACTTCTACAATCGGCGTACGCATGAGTTTAAATGGTTTAGTCGGGGAAAAGCGGAGAACGGCTTGTCGGCCGATAATATTAAGTCTCTTTATTATGACGCCAGACGACAGGCGGTGTGGGTGGGTACTCATTTGGGCGGTTTGAACCGTCTGGATGTTCGTACCGGACGTTTCACCAATTACCGTATGGAGGAAGGCAATCCGGAAACATTGCCGTCCGACATTGTCCGGGACATTATTCCTTATGGGGAACAGTTGATTCTGGCTACGCAAAACGGAGTCTGTCTTTTCAATCCTGAAACCGGGAAATGCCGTCAGCTTTTTCAGGACACGGCTGAAGGGCGTAAAATCAAGATGACGGCAGATGTGACTTTCGATGCGGAGGGCGCATTATGGATGGCCGTCACCGGTGAAGGAGTGTTCCGTTATCAGTTCGAGGACAAGACGCTGACAAACTTTCGCCATGACCCTGCCAACGCGAACTCTTTAAGCAACAACAACGTATATAACATCGCCTTGGATAGCCACGGCAATTTGTGGTTCTCTACGTCGGGCAGCGGGCTGGATGTGTTTCGCCCGGCCACAGGTGATTTCCGAAATTACGATTGCCACAAAGACGGGCTGATTGATGATTGCGTGTATGCGGTGCAGGAATCTTCCGTGAGCGGCAAGTTGCTGCTGATTACCAATGGAGGTTTCTCCTTGTTCGATGTCCATAGCGGGCAATTCAGCAATTTCAGTTCGGAGAATGGCTTCCCGCTGACAGGCATTAATGAAAACGGCTTGTGCGTCACCGGCGACGGAGAAGTCTTCTTGGCCAGTACCCATGGCATGATTTCTTTCTATGAGTCGGAATTGGCTTTTACTCCGAAGCCGTATAAGATAAACCTGTCCCGTTTGATAGTGAATGACACGGAGGTGAAAGTGGGGGACGAAACCGGCATTCTGCAACAGTCCTTGGACTATACGTCCGAGATTTCCATTCCTGCGGAATATTCCATGTTTACCATCGAGTTTGCCACTTCCAACTATGTAGCGGCCAATAAAGCCGACATCGTCTATCGGCTGGAAGGTTTCTCTGACAAGTGGGCTGTTGCCCGCGACCATCATTCTGTCACTTATACCAATTTGAGCGCCGGGACTTATCGGTTGGTCATAAAGCCGGCCGATGCGGCGGGTGGTCCATTGGTGGAACCGGCCGTGATGACCATTCACGTCCTTCCTCCTTTTTACAAGACGCCGTGGGCTTATTGCCTGTATGTGGTGGTTATAGGCGTATTGTTATGGTACTTGATACATACGTATAAGGCGAGAATCAAGCTTCGTGAGTCTTTGAAGTACGAGCAGAAGTGCATTCAGGACGTGGAAGCGCTCAACCAGTCCAAGTTGCGCTTCTTCACCAACATCTCCCATGAATTCCGTACGCCTCTGACGCTTATTGTGGCGGAAGTGGAGTCCTTGTTGCAGGTCCAGAACTTTACACCTATTATATATAATAAGGTGTTGGGAGTTTATAAGAATTGTATCCAGTTGAGGGAACTGATAAACGAATTGCTCGATTTCCGGAAGCAGGAGCAAGGGCACATGAAAATTAAGGTGAGCCGGCACAACATGGTGAACTTTCTTTATGAGAACTATCTTCTCTTCTTGGAACTGGCTCATAGCAAGCAGATAGAATTCAAGTTCGAGAAAGAGGCGGATGATATAGAAGTGTGGTACGACCAGAAGCAAATGCAGAAGGTGGTGAACAACTTGCTTTCCAATGCCTTTAAGCATACTCCGGCCGAGGGTACCATTACGTTGGGCATCCGTGCGGAAGGCGATGAGGTCGTTATCCGGGTGGCTGATACCGGTGAGGGCATCGACGCCGGTGAGATAACCAAGATATTCGACCGCTTCTATCAGGTGGAACTTCCGGAGTCATCCCATGCGGACAGCACCGGCACCGGTATCGGGCTGGCGCTGACCAAGGGTATTGTGGAATTGCACAAGGGCACAATCCGGGTGGAGAGCGAACCGGGTAAGGGGGCATGCTTCATCGTGACGTTGCGCTTGGGCAATGAGCAATTTGACAAAGAGCAAATCAGCCTGAATACGGACAATGCGCAAGGGCAGATAGAACTTCCCAAAGTAGGAGCAGACGCGTTGGCGAAGGCCGAATTGGAAGAAAATGCCCCGAATAAGCGTTTGCCGGATGTCAAGATTCTTATAGTGGAAGACAACAAAGCGTTGCTTGAGACGTTGAAACATCTTTTTGAGCCGTTCTATCATGTGCTGACTGCCGCCGATGGCGAGGAAGGATGGAATAAGGTCTGCGACGAGATGCCTCAAATCGTGTTAAGCGACATCGTAATGCCTAAAATGTCGGGTACTGAATTGTGTAAGCGCATCAAGAATGACTACAACACGTGTCACATTCCGGTTGTTCTGCTGACAGCCCGCACCAATATCGAATTAAACGTTGAAGGCTTGCGCATCGGGGCGGACGATTATATTACCAAACCGTTCAATACCAACTTGTTGATATCGCGCTGCAACAATCTGGTCAATTCCCGCCTGTTGTTGCAGGAGAAGTTCAGTAAACAGCCTCTTACGGTGCCGCAGATGCTTGCCACCAACCCCATTGACAAGGAGATATTGGACCGTGCCATGAAGATAATAGAGGAGCATCTGGATGATGAAAACTTCACGGTCAACATGTTCGCGCGTGAAATGGCGATGGCGCGCACCAATTTGTTCGCCAAGTTGAAGGCCATTACCGGGCAGACGCCCAACGAATTTATTCTGAATGTCCGTTTGAAGAAAGGGGCTTTGTTGCTGCGTAACCATCCTGAGCTCAACGTTACGGAGATTTCAGACCGTGTAGGTTTTACTTCTCCCCGTTATTTCAGCAAGTGTTTCAGGGATGTTTATCACGTCAATCCGCTGACTTATCGCAAGAAGGAAGAGGAGTGAAAGCGCGCTTGCGCGCGCTAAATTCCCATTTATATTCCATTTGTTCAGGAAGCACGCTTTTTATTCCTTTTTCCGTTTGTAGTCTCAAAATAAAAAATTAATTTTGGCTCTTGATAGGAAAATGTCTAACTTAAAATCTAAATTGAAGTGATGATAAGATATTTAACACCTTGTCTGTTGTCCGGTTCTGTATTACCTTTCTTAGCGGGGTGCGCTCAGTCTGCCAAGCAGGCGGATGCCGCGGGACAAACGGAGAAACCGAATGTGATATATCTGATTGCCGATGACTTGGGCATTGGTGATTTGAGTTGTTATGGGGCTACGCGCGTCAGTACTCCCCATTTGGACAGTCTGGCTGCGCAGGGCTTGCAGTTTTCCAACGCTTATGCCACGTCGTCTACCAGTACACCCTCTCGTTTCGGCCTTCTGACCGGCATGTACCCTTGGCGCCAGGAGAATACGGGTATCGCTCCCGGCAATTCAGAACTGATTATAGACACGGCTTGCGTCACGATGGCGGATATGTTCAAGGCGGAAGGATATGCCACCGGGGTGGTAGGCAAATGGCATTTGGGACTGGGACCTAAGGGCGGAACGGATTTCAATAAAGAAATCCATCCTAATGCGCAGGACATCGGGTTCGATTACGAGTTCGTGATACCTGCGACAGTAGATCGCGTTCCTTGTGTGTTTGTGGAGAATGGACGGGTAGTTGGACTTGACCCGGACGACCCTATTACGGTGAGCTATGAACATAAGGTAGGGGACTGGCCTACGGGTGAGGAGAATCCGGAATTGGTGAAGATGAAGCCGAGCCAAGGTCATAACAATACCATTATTAACGGCATTCCCCGCATTGGCTGGATGACGGGCGGCAAATCTGCCCTTTGGGTGGATGAGGACATTGCCGATGTGATTACCGGCAAGGCCAAAGCATTTATTGCGGCACATAAGGACGAGCCTTTCTTCTTGTATATGGGTACGCAGGATGTGCATGTGCCCCGTGTGCCGCATCCGCGTTTCGCGGGCAAGAGCGGCATGGGACCGCGTGGTGACGTGATTCTCCAATTGGATTGGACGGTAGGAGAGATTATGCATACCTTGGATAGCCTGGGCATTGCCGACAATACCATTCTTGTATTTTGCAGCGACAATGGACCCGTTATCGATGATGGTTATCAGGACCGGGCCTTGGAACTGTTGAATGGCCACAAACCGATGCTGGACTACCGGGGCGGAAAATATAGTGCTTACGAGGCAGGCACGCGCACGCCTTTCTTGGTGCGTTGGCCTGCGCGCATTAAGCCGGGTAAGCAAGACGCGCTGTTTTCCATGATTGACGTATATGCGTCGTTGGCTCGTTTGCTGGGACATGAATTGCCGCAGGGCGTCGCTCCCGACAGTCGCGATAATTTGGGCGCTTTCTTGGGTACGGATTCCGTCGGTTGCGGTTATGTCGTACAGCAGAATCTGAACAATACCCTGTCTGTTATTCAAGGCGATTGGAAATACATTGAGCCAAGCGATAAACCGGCTATCGAGTTTTGGACAAAAACCGAACTGGGCAATGACCCGAAGCCTCAGCTTTATGACCTCACAACCGACCCGGCAGAGAAGAATAATGTGGCGGCGGCTCATCCGGAGCGGGTGGCTGCATTGTCCCAATTGCTGGAGCGGATAAAGGCGGGGGAACTGCAGAAGGGCAGAGAATAAGTACCGTTTCCATATAGTTGCATCCTTAGTACGATTGGTAATCGTACTAAGGAGTAACTACCTCTTCACAGATTCGCATCTCCGCTCCCCGGAATACTACTTTCAGTAGATGTAGTCGCGTGTCGGCGCAAAGGCGTTGCACCACCTTGTCCGCACTGTATTTTTCCAACTGTTCGTCCGCCTCCCGACACTTTTCTTCCACTTCCGCATCCGTGGCCGTGGGGTTGACGTACTTCAGTTCCATGATGTAGCTGTGGGCGATGCCCGCATAGCGCGCCTTGTCCGGCAACATCAGGAAATCACTGTAACCGTAGTTCAGTTCTATTTCCGGTTCCACCAAGTAGAGCGAGTTCAACGCCAAGTACGCCTTGAAGAAGCCCTGCAGGTTGTGCTCGCCCCGGATGCTGTCACGGATGGAAGAGTTCTCCTTATACGCTTCGGCGATGCGGCGGATTAGTGGTTGCCAGTCGCCCTCGTAGGTCATCAAGTCCATTTCGTCTTGCAAGGCGGTAATATTCATCGGGACACTCCACTCGAAATAATCCCGCATAAAGGACCAATATTGTTCTTTCACGCAATTGTTCGGGATGACCATTTCGATACGTCTTCCTACGGTTTTGTGCATGGTCAGCAGACCGTAGTAATAAAGCAGGCTTCGGAAATTGTTGTCATCCGTCACATACTCGGCGGGGAAAGACGTCTTCAGGTTCATCAGCACGGAACCCGTGGCGGCAATCTCCTCGATGACACTCATACGGTTCTCCCGTTGGTTGCCCCGGTCGATGTCCGCCAGCATCTTCAGCTTCTTGTAGTCCGTACGGATGTTCTTGTCCACCATCTCTTCCGGCGCACAGCCATAGAGGACTTGGTTGCGCAGGTAGTAAAGCACCATGTCGCAGTTGTAGATGCGTTCCTTGTCCAAGCATTGTTTGGCGAAACAATAATTGTTGTACCACGGCTTCATCTCTTCCAGCATCGCCTCGATGTCCGCCTCCGCACGCAGTTTGCCGTTGTCCTGGAAGTAGCGGAACATGGTGCGCACGTCGTTCTCCGAGAAGCCCAGCATGTCGTTGAAGCGCGGGTCTTGCGAGATGTTCCAGTCGATGTTGTACCCGCTGGACAGGTCGTCCAATGTCACGGGTGACACCCCGATGAGGAACACCCGGCTGAACATCGCCTTGAACAGCTTGAAGTATTCCCGGTAGAACCCGCTGGCGTGCGTTAGGTTGCGGAACACATCCTTTCCACCTTCACTCAGTATCACGTTGGTGAAGTTGTCATACTCGTCTATGATCAGGTAAAGGGGATAGCCCTTGGTATGCGCTTCTTCGTTGACCAACTTCATCTTGTAAGCCGCATCGTCCAAGGCAAGCACCTTGTTACAAAAAGCCTCATCGTAGTAATCCTTATAGCGTTTGATGAAGCTGTCCATCATCATGCCGCAATAAAAATTAAAATTGGCTTCCAAGCCTTCCCCAGCCGTTCCCACAAGAGAGAAATCGAAGTAAATCACTTGGAACGAGTTTTTCAGCGGTGTGGGATGTTCGTGTACCCAAAGTCCGTCGAACAGCCGGTCGAACTTATTCGTCTTCGCGATGTCATAATAAGCCTGCATCATACTGACGAACACGCTCTTGCCGAAGCGGCGAGGGCGAATCAAGAACAAGTAATTACCGGTATCTTCCAACAAAGGAAGATACATGGTTTTATCCACATAATAGAAATTTCCGTTCCGCACTTCCTCAAAGCGCGCCACTCCGTAGGGAATACCTTTTACTGCGTTTGTCATTGTCGTATGAATCATAAGTATAGAGCAAAAGTACGAAAAATAAATGAATATCCAAGATAACGTGGACATAAAAAGAAACAGCTTTGATTCTCAGACCTTTGTTGTGAAACATGCCTTCCTTTCACGCTCAGACATGTTTCACGCAATAGGGTAAAATCGTACATCTATATGCACAAATCGTACAGAACCGGTTTCTAAGGGAGCGTCCCGCATCCTTCACAAAACGGAGATGTGAAACCTCCGTGAAAGATGTATCTTTCACAGCATTCAATTCTAAATCAGAGCGTTATAATGCTGTGAAGGCGTGAAACTTACATCGGAAAGATTCGTGTAGAGGGTGAAACGTTGCGTCTATCCGGTTCAAACACGGCCTGTTTTCAAGCGGTCAAATTACGTTTAATCAGAAGGTCGCTCCCATTTAAAGGGACGAAGCGGGAGATTAAATGATAAGGGGCGGGAGATTAAATGATAATTTATCGGGGGTAACCACAGATAACACAGATAGTACGGATTTACACGGATTTTAAGGTATCTGTCATGTCGAGCTTGTCGAGACATCTCACGTAGTGCATGAGGAGGTCTTACATGAGACCCTTCGACTACGCTCAGGGTGACAGATGCATCTGTGCTCATCTCGTTTAATCCGTGTTCGTCAGTGGTTTAAATTCCCAATTACTGACATTTTCTCATCCCGTGCAAAGTATGGCAGTGAAGTGTTAAAAACGTTCCTGTCTTGGATGAAATGGGGCAAATTGGACTTCAAAATGGCGTTCGGAAAGGGATTTTGGACGAATTTACCCTATTTGCGGACGAAAGATGCCGCTTTTTGTAATTGCTTTGTCATAATTTTGCCATGCAAATTAAAGATTTGCACTGGGAGATATTACAACCTTTTATAAACTATTTAAAATTTAATTTATGAGACTAAAAGCGACCTTAACGCTACTTGTCTCGCTGCTCTTCTGTATATCCGCGTCTTACGCGCAAGAGGGAGGAGTGACGGTGACAGGTACTGTTGTTGATGCCATGGGAGAACTTCCGGGCGTCAGTGTAGTAGTCAAAGGAACTACGAATGGTATGACTACCGATTTGATGGGTAATTTTAAGTTGGAGCGTGTCCAGCCTGACGACATCCTCCAATTCTCATTCATCGGTTACAAAACGCAAGAGATTAAAGTGGGTAGCCAGCGTACTTTCAACATCACGATGGAAGAAGACGCGCAGCAATTGGACGAAGTGGTAGTAGTAGGTTACCAAGAGATTCGTAAAGGTGACTTGACCGGTTCGGTGGCAAAAGCCAACATGGAGGACTTGCTGAGTGCGCCGGTCAGTTCGTTCGACCAAGCCTTGGGCGGACGTATCGCCGGTGTGAACGTTAGTTCGGGCGAAGGTATGCCGGGTGCCACGATGAACATTACCATCCGTGGTAACAACTCGTTGACCCAGGACAATACACCTCTTTATATTATAGACGGTTTCCCGGTGGAAGATGCTGCTGCTGCGGCGGCTATCAATCCGAATGACATCGAGTCTACCAACATCTTGAAGGATGCCTCCGCTACCGCCATCTATGGTTCGCGTGGCGCCAACGGTGTTGTGGTCATCACGACCAAGCAAGGTAAGCAAGGCAAGCCGGTCATCACGTATGATGGTAGTTTTAGCGTTTCCAAAGTGACGAAGACCATGGAAATGATGAGCGGCTACGAGTTTGTGAAGCTGCAGAACGAAATTGAGCCGACTCGTACCTTGGAACGTTACTTCATGAACGGTGAGCCATACGAAGGTAAAACGTGGACGCTGGAAGACTATCGCAATGCACCCGTAGCTGACTGGCAAGACGAAATCTTCCGTACGGCATGGGCGCACAGCCACAACGTGGGTATCTCCGGAGGTGGTGAAAATGTCCGCTACAACGGTTCTCTGTCTTACTATAGCCAGGACGGTATCTTGCTGAACAGTGGTTACGAGCGTTTGCAAGCCCGTATGAACACCACGTTCACCCGCGGTAAATTCACGGCTAACATCACGACGAACTATTCGCGTACCATCCAGACCGGTAGTTCTCCTTCCGACAATTCTTATTCCGGTATGAACAACTTGTTTTACAGCGTTTGGGGTTACCGTCCGGTGGCTTATCCTAACCAAACGTTGGATGACTTGCGGACGCAATTGATTGATGAGGCTGTTGAGAATGAAGCCAGTGACTACCGTTTTAATCCGATTGAGGATTTGAAGAATGCTTATCGTAAGAATTATACGAATAACTATCAATTGAACGGATACTTGCAGTATCAAATCTTGGACGGACTGAAGTTGAAGGTAACAGGCGGTTATACTTATGACAATCGTCACACAGATATTTTCAATAATAGTAAAACACGTTATGGTGGACCACGTTCTACAAAAGGCGTTAATGCAGAGGTGCGTCGTACTGAACGTCTGACTTGGTTGAACGAAAACTTGTTGACATACCAGCACAACTGGCAGAACACGCACTCATTGAACGTTATGTTAGGTACTACGCTGCAAAATTCGGATTATGAATATTATGCGTTTGGTACACGTGATATTCCCAATGAATCTTTGGGTATGGCAGGGATGGAACAAGGTACTATTGATGCAACTAGTTCGGCTAAGTCATCGTGGGCATTGTTCTCTTATTTCGCCAGTGCCAGCTACAACTACAAAGGCAAGTATTACCTGAGCGGTACGTTCCGTGCCGATGGTTCATCGAAGTTCAGTGCCGACAACCGCTACGGTTACTTCCCTTCAGGTTCTGCCGCTTGGACTTTCACGAAGGAAGATTTCATGGAACCGACTAAGGATTGGTTATCTTCCGGAAAATTGCGTCTCAGTTGGGGTTTAACAGGTAACAACCGTATTGGTGAGTACGATCGTTATGCTTTATTGCAAATGATTCGTGCTCATGTGAATGATAATTCGACAGTTGAAAACGGATTAGTGAATAATACAGTTTATCCTTTTAACAATGTTTTGGAGACTGTGGGTGTAACTACCACATCATTGCCGAATGCAGACTTGAAATGGGAGACTACCGAACAATGGAACATCGGTTTGGACTTGGGGCTCTTTGACGAGCGTGTCGCTTTCACCATGGACTTGTACCGCAAGACTACCCGCGACTTGTTGCTGGATGCCCAGTTGCCTTACTCTTCGGGCTACATCACTGCCATGAAGAACATCGGTAAGGTGCGTAATCAAGGTATCGAGTTGACCTTGAACACCATCAACGTCAACAACAAGAACTTCAAATGGAGTTCGAACTTCAATATTGCTTTTAATAAGAATGAAGTATTGGAATTGACCGAAGGACAGAACAGTTTGATGGGGTATGCTCCTTTTGACCAGAACTTCAACAGCCAGCCGAACTACATTGCTAAGGTAGGTTATCCGATGGGTATGATTTACGGTTATGTGTACGAAGGTACCTATAAATACGAGGACTTCAACCAGTCTGGTAGTACTTATACGCTGAAAGACAATATCCCGCACTACTCCAGCGAATCAAACACGCAGCCCGGTTATCCGAAATACAAGGATATCAACGGTGACGGGGTTATCGATGCGGACGACCGTACCATGATTGGTCGCGGCGCGCCGATTCACACCGGTGGTTTCACCAACAACTTCGAGTTCTACGGCTTCGACCTGAATATCTTCTTCCAATGGAGCTACGGCAACGACGTGCTGAACGCCAACCGCCTGTTCTTCGAGAGCAGTTTCCAGAAGAAACGCGAACTGAACCAATTTGCCAGCTACGCCGACCGTTGGACGCCCGAAAATCCGACCAGCGACATTCCGCGCGCTTCGAACTCCGGTTCTAACCTCGTTATCTCTTCACGCGTTGTTGAGGACGCTTCGTTCCTTCGACTGAAGTCCGTAACGCTGGGTTATAACATACCTGCCAAGTTCTTGAGCAAGTACAACATCAACAAGGCGCGCGTCTATGTAGCCGCACAGAATTTGTGGACACTGACCGGTTACTCCGGCTACGACCCTGAAGTATCTGTCCGCAATTCTGCCCTGACTCCGGGTCTGGACTTCTCGTCCTATCCGCGTGCCATGTCTTTCAGTTTCGGTATTAACTTAGGCTTTTAACTTTAAAAACGATGTACAATATGAAATCATTAAAAATTGCGATATTAACACTTTGCGCCGGCTTGACCTTGGGCTCGTGCGACTTTTTAGAAAAAGAGCCGTATGAACTGGTGCCGGAGACCTACTTCAATAATGCGGCGGAGGCCAACTCTTTTTTGATTTCCGTTTATTCTCCATTGGCATCTCAACAATTTTATGGAAATTATTATATGCATTTGGTGGGTGGCAGTGATTTGGAACACTTTGGTGGCGCGCGTAATGCGTATTCCAGTGGTGCGATTGCTTGCAACAACGCTACCGCTAGTTCTCCATTGTTTAGTTATTTATGGGGAACTCTTTATCAGGGTGTTGACCGTGCTTGTACTTTTTTGGAGAACATTGACAAAGTTCCTGATGGTGAGATTTCAGATGTGGTTCGTGAGCAATATCGTTCGGAAGCTCGTTTCCTGCGTGCGTTCTATTACTTTACATTGGTACAGGGATGGGGTGATGTGCCTTTCCGTACTACCGCTACCAACTCGGTAGACGGACTAAGCATTTCACGTACTGATAAGGAGACTATTTATGACTTTATTGTAAAGGAAATGGACGAATGTGCGGATGGCTTGTTGTCCGCTGCAGACTTGAGCTACCAGCCAGGACGTATTTCTAAGTCTGCTTGTTGGGGTATCTTGGCACGTGTATATTTGTTCCGTGCCGGCGAACACTATCGTGACCACGAGAACGGGGACGCTACTGCCATTCAGGAATACTTCCGCCAAGCCAGTCATTACGCTCAATTAGTAATGGGTGAAGGCCATGACTTGGCAGAGAACTATTGGGATGTATTTATTGATATTTGCTCTGACCAATACAATACCACGGCTAATGAAAGCATTTGGGAAGTGGAATTTGCCGGAACATATTCGTCTGAGACACGTGCTGAGGGCCGTATTGGTAATATGATTGGTATTGTAGCTCCGAATTTAGCTACTAATGATAATGCAATTGGCAAATCGGATCCGGGCTATGGTTATGGTTATTATTATTGTACTCCTAAACTGTATGAATTGTATGAGGCTAATGGTGATGTTGAACGTATGAATTGGACCATTGCTCCATTTGAGTATGTGCAGCAGACCAGCGGACAGGGTGTAACCGGTCGTACTTTCTATGCTGGAAAGATGGACGAAGTGAAACAGCAGTATTGGGATAAATCGTATCAATATGGTGATTATACGGGTGCCCCGGCTGATTATGATAATGTAGGTGATTTTGAACGTAATCGTGATACCGATTCTGATAACAACTGGAACAAGAACTACTCTCGTGTTTGTGGGAAATATCGTCGTGAATACGAGAATCCTGAAGTGAAAAAGAATCAGAACTACACTTCCATCAACTTCCCCGTACTGCGCTACTCGGATGTGTTGCTGATGGTGGCAGAGGCTGAAAACGAAGTAAACGGCGGCCCGACAACTTTGGCTTACCAATGCTTGAACCAAGTGCGCAGTCGTGCCGGCATCGCCACTTATCCGGAAGGCAGCATGAGTCAAGAGCAATTCCGCCAGGCTGTGAAAGACGAACGTGCCATGGAACTCAGCTTTGAATACCTGCGCCGTTACGACCTGATTCGTTGGGGCGAGTACATTTCCAGCGTGAACGCATTGGCTTCGCGCGCCATGCAGGGATTGGACGCTAATTGGAATCGAGGTAACACGGGTAACAACAACAGCTATCCTTGTTATCCCTATTTCCAAATACCGGACAGTTACAATTACTTCCCAATACCAGATACCGAGATCTCTACGAATAAGGAAATGACGCAGAATCCCGGTTGGTAAACTTATGATTTGATTGACAGACTTAAAAAAAAATTATCTATGAAACTAAATAAACTATTGATAGCAACAGGCGTCATGGGACTGCTCTTCACCTCTTGCGTGAGCGAGTTCAAGAATGACGTGGACTTGGGTGTGAACGTTGCTACGGAGGAAGGCGTAAGTTTCGATGGACAAACCATCACCGTGAAAGCCGGTACGCCTGTGAATTTCAAACTGAGTGGCGAAGCCGACTTCTTGACTTTCTTCAGCGGAGAGGCAGGTCATGAATATCGGTATAAAGACCGTATTACGGTGGACGAGAGTGAGATTGAAAGTTCTCAATTGCAATTCCATTTGTTTCCTCAATATGGATGTGGTAGGGCTACCGTTTATGTATCTAATGAGTTTACCGGTCTGTATGGTGCGGGTACTACTTCTAGAGACTTGTTCTTGCAGGATTCTGTGTTGGTAGAGAGTACGGCATGGCAACCGTTGGAAGAAATTGTTTTCGCCAATACGTCTAATCCGGATGCTGCGACTTATCTTCCGGATCGGAACTGCTCTGGTGAGAAGGATTTCGTAATAGACATGAAACCCTATTTGGGACAGCGTATCGCGATTGCCATCTATTATGAAGGTGGAAAGGAAGGACAGACGCAATGCCGTTTTGCATTCCAGGACATGCAGATTCAGAATACGATGACCAATGGCCAGCAGACCTCTTTGACCGCTTCTTCGTTTGGTTTCACAGCACTGAACATGCTGTATGCGCATCCCGACTTTTTAAGTACGGGTGGTAGTGGTAGCCGTCAGAATTATGCAGGTAACAAACCTTACGGTACAGCGACAAATAACACCTCTGGCGTTTGGAACGTGGCAGATTGGACGAACTTCTTCATCCACAGTTCTTCTACCGGTCCGTTGGTACATGCTTGGCTTGTTTCTAACTTGATGGTGGTAAACGCTTGTACGCCGGATAGCGGTGAGGCAGTGAAGAACATCACCGAAGGTATGAGCGACTATACGTACACTTACACTGAGCCGGGTACTTATACCGCCACGTTCTATGCCGCCAACTCCAACAATGTAACGGAAAGTAATAAGACTTACGAATACACGGTGGTTGTGACGGAATAATCCGACGTGGATTAACAGTCATAAAGATAGGAGAGGAGGAGCTTTTAAAGAGGTTCCTCCTTTTCTTATGTGGGGAGTTTAGTGTAGCAAGAACTCTTCTATATTTTGCCGGGTAATAACCGTGAACTGACTACCGGGGTACGCAACTGAAAACGCTTCGGGGCATTTCACTTTGGCCTTGTGCTCGTTCCACTTGAATTCGAATGCGCTGAGGACTCCGTCTTCTTCTTCAAGATAGTCTATCTCTTTCTGCTGCTGTGTGCGCCAAAACCAAGATTGGGCAAAGCTGCCGTGATAGGCGTTTTGCTTGAGGCGTTCGGCTATGGCGAAGTTTTCCCACAATTCACCTGCATCCGTCCGGTTTTCTATTTGAGCCATATTGCCTATGACGGCGTTACGAATGCCCAAATCCCAAAAGTATATTTTGCGGCTGGCTTTTAACTCCTTCCTCAGATTGCGCGAGAAGCTGCCAAGGCGGAACACGATATAGGATTTCTCAAGTATGTCGATATACCGCTCTACGGTTTTGGAATCGAGGCTTATCAAATTGCCTATCTCGTTGTACGACACCTGGCTACCAATTTGGAGTGCAAGTGCTTTCAACAGCCGGGACAGCTTGTCGGGCTTGTTGATGCTGTCCAACGAAAGTATATCTTTATAGAGGTAACTATCTGACAGTTCCTTCAATATCGTTTTCTCTTCTCCGGGGTGGCACACGACTTCCGGATAATAGCCGTAAACCATGCGGTGAGGAATCATGCGCAACTCATCCAACAAATCATCCACAGCACATCGGTTTTATCACCAAGCATTTGATGAAGCAAGGTCGATTTACCGACTTGTCTGGCACCCATAAGAATCACGGCTTTGGAACCTCCCAACAAAGGGAGAATATGTTCCTCCAATGTGCGTTGTATCATTTTGAATCTGTTTTAAAGGTTGTCGGGCATAAAACTTTAAGTGCAAATATAGGTGTTTTTATTCAAATCCAAAAAACTTATAAGAATTTTGGATTCAGTTCCAAAAATCTTATAAGAAATTCGGAGCGTGCTTCATTTCAATGAAGAAAGGAGGGTGTGCCTGAATAAATCACGACACACCCTCACCAGATTGGGGGAGTTCCTTAATCCCTTGCTCTCTATTAAGATATCATTTCAGTACCCCAAGTTCTTTGCCGACCTTGATGAACGCCTCAATGCATTGGTCGAGATGTTCGCGTTGGTGCCCGGCGGAGATTTGTACGCGGATGCGTGCTTGCCCTTTGGGTACTACCGGATAATAGAAACCGGTGACATAGATGCCTTCCTCTTGCAGGCGTGCGGCGTAGACCTGCGACAACTTGGCGTCGTAGAGCATCACGGCGCAGATGGCGCTTTGGGTAGGCTTGATGTCGAAGCCGGCTTCCGTCATGCGTGTGCGGAAGTATTCCACGTTCTCTACTAATTTGTCATGCAGAGAGTTGCTCTCCTTCAGCATCTTGAATACTTCCAGGCTGGCGCCGATAACGGCCGGCGCTACGGAGTTGGAGAACAGGTACGGACGGCTGCGCTGGCGTAACAGGTCGATGATTTCTTTGCGTCCCGTGGTGAATCCGCCCATCGCTCCACCGAACGCCTTGCCTAAGGTGCCTGTGTAGATGTCCACACGTCCGTAGGTGTTGTAGAGTTCGCTTACGCCGTGTCCCGTAGCGCCCACTACGCCGGCCGAGTGTGATTCGTCTACCATTACCAATGCGTCATATTTCTCTGCCAGGTCGCATATCTTGTCCACCGGAGCCACATTGCCGTCCATCGAGAACACGCCGTCCGTCACGATGATGCGGAAGCGTTGCGCCTGAGCTTCTTGCAGGCAACGTTCCAGGTCGGCCATGTCTGCGTTGGCATAGCGGTATCTTTTGGCTTTGCACAGGCGCACACCGTCAATGATGCTGGCATGGTTCAGCGAGTCGCTGATGATGGCGTCTTCGTCCGTGAAGAGCGGCTCGAACACGCCTCCGTTGGCATCGAAGCAGGCGGCGTAGAGAATGGTGTCCTCCGTTTTGAAATAGTCCGATATGGCGGCTTCCAGTTGCTTATGGATGTCCTGCGTACCGCAGATGAAGCGCACGGACGACATGCCGTAGCCCCGGCGTTCCATCATTTCTTGGGCGGCTTTGATGAGGCGCGGATTGTCCGACAGACCCAAGTAATTGTTGGCGCAGAAGTTCAATACCGGTTTCCCTGCCACGTCTATTACGGCCCGTTGCGGACTCTCTATCAGTCTTTCCTCTTTATAAAGTCCGGCATCCTTGATCTCAGTAAGAGTTTGTGCCAAATAGTCTTTCATTTTCCCATACATAGTGTATTTCCCTTTCCTTTAGAGTTTAATGGTTTATAAATAAGATAGTTAATTTTATAATCAGGACAAAAGTACAAAATCCTTTTGAGATGTGCAACAAATAACCGGACGAAGTGTTTGGAATGTCTTTCAGTTTTCGCTTGTCAAATTATGCGGCGGAAACAAGGAAATATCCCAAATCTATTTTGTATATTTGTGCCCCGAATTAGATTTTTGGAAATTATAGAAACGTAAACGAATTATTTTTAGGGTATGAAAAACATTTTGGTAATAGGCTCTACGGGCCAGATTGGTTCCGAGCTGACAATGGAACTGAGAAAAAGATATGGTGGCGACCATGTAGTGGCCGGGTACATCGTAGGCGCAGAGCCTAAAGGGGATTTGCTGGAATCCGGGCCTTCGGCACGGACTAACGTGACGGATCGCCAATCGTTGGAGATGGCCGTGAAGGAATTCCACATTGACACAATCTATAACTTGGCGGCCCTGCTTTCCGTGGTGGCCGAAAGTCGTCCTTCGATGGCGTGGAAGATTGGTATCGACGGTTTGTGGAATGTGTTGGAAGTGGCGCGCGAGTACGGATGCGCCGTGTTTACGCCCAGCTCCATCGGTAGCTTCGGATTGGAAACTCCTCACGTCATGACGCCGCAGGACACTATTCAGCGCCCGCGTACCATGTATGGTATCACAAAGGTGACTACCGAGTTGCTGAGCGACTATTACTTCCTGAAGTACGGGGTGGACACGCGCGCCGTGCGCTTCCCGGGCATCATCTCCAACGTGACCCCTCCGGGCGGAGGTACTACGGACTATGCGGTGGACATCTACTATTCCGCCGTGAAGGGAGAAAAATTTGTTTGTCCCATTAAGGAGGGTACGCTGATGGACATGATGTACATGCCGGACGCCTTGCACGCCGCTATCACGCTGATGGAGGCTGATTCTTCAAGACTGGTACATCGCAATGCGTTCAACATTGCGTCGATGAGTTTTGCGCCGGAGACCATCTATGCCGAGATAAAGAAACATGTGCCTACGTTCGAGATGGTGTATGAAGTTGATCCCTTAAAACAAGCCATTGCCGACAGTTGGCCTGACTGCATGGACGATTCGTGCGCACGTCGCGAATGGGATTGGAAACCGCAATACGACTTGGCATCGATGACCGTGGACATGCTGGAGAAACTGCGGGCAAGATTGGGTAAGTGATTTATCCGAGAGAAGAAGTATTCTGTTTTTCCGATGAGAAAGATTCTGACGGGTTGTTTCGTGCTCTTGCTCGTTTGTTCGTGTGGAAATCGTAAGTTGAAGATGGATCCATTCGACGCAATCACTTCCTTAGTGGATACCGCTGCATGGGATGCGTCTAAGGATACGGTCTCCGCGGACACCCTGCCTGCCGAGGACAAGATGCCTCGGTGGGTAGAGGCGGACGAACTTTTCGATGATTTCATCTTCAACTACGCCACGGACACTCTCTTCCAGCGCCAGCGTACCGTTTTCCCTTTACCTTATTATAAAGGCGACACACCGTTGAAGATAGAACGGGCGCAATGGCGTCATGATTCCCTCTTTGCGGGGCAGACTTGTTACACGTTGCTCTTCGACCGGGAAGAAGATATGGACCTGGTAGGCGACACCAGTCTTTCGTCGGTGCAGGTGGAGTGGATATTCTTGCGTCGGCATCAAGTGAAGCGTTATTACTTTCAGCGAATGGAGGGAGGCGTGTGGATGCTGGAGGCGATGAACCTGCGCGACATGGAAGAGTCCGAGGGGGATGAAAACTTTGTGACTTTCTACGAACGCTTTGCCACGGATAGTGTCTATGAAGGCGAGCACGTGCACGAGCCTTTGCGATTCATTACCATCGACCCCGATGATGAATTCTCCATCCTCGAGACCACGTTGGACAGAGACCGTTGGTTCGCTTTTCGTCCGTCCTTGCCAACGGACAAGTTATCGAACATTAACTACGGCCAGCGCAATGAAGATCTTTCCACCACTAAAATATTGAAAATAAACGGGGTGAGCAACGGATATTCTAATATCCTTTACTTCAGGAAGCGCAAGGGAGAATGGGAGTTGTATAAATATGAGGACTCGAGCATGTAAATCTTATGATGTATTCATTATTATCTCACAATACTTTTGGCATTGAGGCTCAGGCTGCCCGGTTCGTGGAGTATCATTCAGAGGACGAGTTGAAGCGCATGGCTGCTGGCGGTCTGTTTAAGGAGCGGCCTTACTTCTGTATCGGCGCGGGAAGCAATGTCCTGTTCACCCGTCCCTGTTACGATTGGACTTTCCTGCATTCGGCTATCCGGGGAGTGGAGGTGACGCGTGAGGATGCTGACCACGTAGAAGTGCGTGTAGGAAGCGGAGAAGTGTGGGATGAGTTTGTACAGACATGCGTGATCCGCGGGTGGTATGGCGTCGAAAACTTATCATTGATACCCGGTGAAGTGGGTGCGTCTGCCGTGCAGAACATTGGGGCTTATGGCGCAGAGGCTAAAGATGTGATAGTTTCCGTAGAGACTATGGACGTAGATGGACGGAGGCGTGTGTACGATGTGTCTGAGTGTGGCTATGGTTACCGGACAAGTATTTTCAAGCGGGCGGATATGAAGAATGTGTTTGTGCTCTATGTGACTTTCCGCCTTGACAAGCATCCTCACTTTAAGTTGGACTATGGCAACTTGCGTCAGGAGTTGGGAGGAGAAGAAGTGACGTTGGTGCGTGTGCGTCGGGCCGTTATCGACATTCGTCAGCGAAAGTTGCCCGACCCTGCTGTGCAGGGCAATGCCGGAAGTTTCTTTGTCAATCCCGTCATCCCCCGTACACTTTACGAAGAGTTGCAAGCCTCTTATCCTCAAATACCCCACTATGACGTGGATGATGTTCGTGTGAAGGTGCCTGCCGGGTGGCTTATTGAACAGGCGGGTTGGAAAGGACGGCGCATGGGACCCGTGGCGGTGCATGACAAGCAGGCGTTGGTGTTGGTCAATCTCGGAGGAGCCACTGGAGCCGATGTCGTGCGCCTGGCTGATGCCGTGCGTCAGGACGTGGCCGGTAAGTTTGGAATAGAGATACGTCCGGAAGTGAATTTTTTGTAAATGAATAGATTGGTTTTATGAAGTTACTATTTTTAGGAACCGGAACTTCGACGGGTGTCCCCGAAATAGGTTGTACTTGTCCTGTGTGTACTTCGAAAGACCCGCGGGACAACCGTTTGCGTACTTCCGCCTTGATACATACGGACTCGGGCGAGACTTTGCTGATGGATTGCGGCCCCGACTTCCGTTATCAGATGTTGCGCTCAGGTTTTTTCGGGCCGATAGACGGGGTATTGGTGACGCATGAACATTATGACCACGTGGGCGGATTGGACGATTTGCGTCCCTATGGTCGATGGGGGGACATTCCCATTTATTCAGATACCTATACGGCCCAACATCTGCGTGCGCGCATGCCTTATTGTTTCGTGGAACACACTTATCCGGGCGTGCCGCGTATCTTTCTGCGTGAAGTTCAGGCTGGCGAGGCTTTCCGTGTGGGAGATACGGAGGTGATGCCCATACAGGTGATGCACGGACGCTTGCCTATTTTGGGGTATCGCATTGGCGGGCGGTTAGGGTATGTGACGGACATGCTCACCATGCCCGATGAGTCTTACGAATGTCTTTGCGGGGTAGATGTGTTGGTTATAAATGCCCTGCGGCCTAAGCCTCATCCCACTCATCAGTCTATATCCGAAGCCTTGGAAGCCGCTAAGCGTATTGGCGCGCGAGAGACGTACTTTGTTCATATGGGGCATCATGCAGGGCTTCATGCCGAAATAGAACATACGCTTCCCTCTCATCTTCATTTTGCTTACGACGGACTTGCGTTAGAATTTTAATTTTAACTTTTTTCCGCAAAGTTTTGTTTTGTTAGCAAAAGATTCTTATTTTTGTGTCGGATTGATAAACTGACACCATGAAGCCTCGTACCATCATACGCATCACATTCATCGTGTGCATAATTTTGCTATGCGCAGGATTTGTCTTGTACTCTTTCGGAGCGATGGGACGGGCGGAAGAGCGCAATCGGTTGGATCTTTACGAGTTGGTGCCGCAAGACGTGGTGGCGGTGTTTGATACCGACCGCATGTCTGACGTGGTGCGTAGTGTGGATACAATGGCATGCAGCATCAATCAACATAATCTGCGTGTGTCTGCCCTTTTCGCCTACCTCAGGGAACATTGGGGGGCTTTCCTTCAGGAAGTGCCTCACGGATTGAGCCGCGAGATGAACGAAGTGCTTATCAGTTTTCATCGTCCGGACACGTTTTGGAATCAGGTGATGTATTGTAAACTGGCTCCAGGTGACAGGGAACTGCTCCGTACTTTGGGACAGGGGCTTGTCTCATCCGGGTATTCTCCTAAGAATTTCGATTATAAAGGCCATACGCTGACTATCTATCCTTTGCCCGAAGGGCATTTCCTGTCAGTTTGGATGACGCGTGATTTCTTGGTGGTGAGTTTTCAAAAGCATTTGGTGGAGCAGGCCATCGAAGCCTATCGGGAACGGAAAGCGCTTCTCCAGCTTCCCGCCTTCCGGGATATTTATCAGGCGGCGCGTACCGATATAGGGGCTACGCTTTATCTCAATATGGAACGGGCTGAAACTCGGTTGGCTCCCGATGTCCTGTCGGGAAAACCAGACTTGGAAGGCTGGATGGAGTTCGACATGAAGTTAGATCCGGATGCTGTTTATTGTTCGGGCGTGAGCTATGAGAAAGATTCTGCCGGTACTTTCCTTGACGCCATACGTGCCCAAGAGCCTATCGAGAGTTTTTCGATGTCCCATGTGCCGGCTTCTACTTTCTTCTATACCCGTTGGGCCATAGACGGAATGTCGCCCTTGTTTGATGAAAAAGCGTTGGTAGATACGTTAGGCATAACCGGAGCTTTACATGTACGGCGTAACAATGTCGCGTTGATGAATTACCTGGAGCGGAATGCGGGCAAGAGTCTTATGTCCTGCCTGTTCCGGCCTGAAGATTCCTTGCGGACGGCTCCTTATGGAGTATTGCGTATGGAGTTGAAGGATGCTTATTATGCGGAGTGGGAGTTGAAGGACTGGTTGGGCAAAGATTCGGGAAAGACCTACACTTTGCCTGCCAATTCCGTTTTGATGCATGCTTTGGGTCGGACTTCGGGGGTTTCGCTTGCTTATGCTTGTTTTTATCGGGGCGCGTTGCTGTTGGCTTTGGATGCAGCTTCACTTACGGCTTACGTAGACATGTTGGAACGGGGCTATTCATTAGTTGCCGTACCCGCTTATGTCAAACTGGCCGAGAGCCTTGCCCCGTCCTGTAATTTCCTTCAGATGGTCGATATGGAAGAGGTCGTGAGCTATCGGGGGGCGTATGCCCGTTCTATTCCTGAGTTTTTCTTCACTCATGCTTCTTTCTTTCGTCATTTCCTGTGCGCTATTCAGTTGGTGTGTACCGATGAAGGGGTATATCCTAATCTGACTTTTCTTTATAAGCAGTAAAAACGGGTCAGTCCGAAAAATGAGTTGTGTTTTTCTTATAGTCCGTAAAAAGGATTCGGTCTGAATATCCGGTTGCATCGATATGTTTTATCATATAGCTTGGTAGGCTGTACGATTAGTAATCGTCACGCCGCACGATTAGTAATCGTCACGTTGTACGATTAGTAATCGTCATGCCGCACGATTAGTAATCGTGCAAAGAAGTCAGTTATATGCATCGGGCCATAAAGGTTCGTGCATCGTTTCCCGCAACCGACTTTTCAGACCGATCCGTTTTTTTATTTATGTGGGCGGTTCTCTTTAGAAAGGTAGGTCGTCGTTGGCATCGCCCGCAAGGAATTCCGGAGCAGCCGGTGCCGGAGGAGGTACAGGGGCTCCTTCTGTCGTGGCGGCAGCGGGCTGTTGTGCCGTGGCGTTTACACGTTCTACCTTCCAGGCGCGGATGCTGTTGAACCAACGGTCCTGCCATTGGCGTGCGTCGATGTCGAACGACACCGTCAGTTCCTCGCCCATCTGGATGTTGAATTGTTCTATCTTGTCGTTTCCGAATACTTCGAAGCACATCCTGCGCGGGTATTGATCATGATTCTCAATGACATATTCCTGTACCTTCCACTCGTTCCCTGCCTTAGACACTCCGCCTCTTGGTTGGAGTACGGCAATAATTCTTCCTGTAAATTCCATAATTATAGAGTTTGTTTTTAAATTCAATGGGGCGAAGGTACGACTTTTTTTTGAACTCGTAATTTCTTTCCTATTCTTTTGTGGGTAGAAAATTCTTTTCTTAACTTTGTCCTCCAACAATAAGAAATGAAATATAAAAACTAAAATATACTGAATATATGAAATTTATCGTGTCAAGCACTGCGCTTTCCGGTCATTTGCAGGCTATCAGCCGTGTGATAAATACAAAGAACGCGCTACCCATTTTGGATTGTTTCCTTTTCGAGTTGCAGGACGGGACGTTGTCCGTTACCGTATCTGATAGTGAAACCACCATGATAACCACGTTGGAGGTGAATGAAAGTGATGCCGACGGGCGTTTCGCCGTGCCGGCCAAGACGTTGCTCGATGCTTTGAAGGAAATTCCGGAGCAACCTTTGTCGTTTGATGTCAATCTTAATAATCTGGAGATAACTGTTCAGTATCAGAATGGTAAGTATAGTCTGATGGGGCAGAATGCGGACGAGTTCCCCCAGCCCGCTGCCTTGAGCAGCGATGCCGTGCACGTAGAGATGGAAGCCGATGTCTTGCTGGGAGGCATTAATCGTTCTGTGTTTGCTACGGCTGATGATGAGCTTCGTCCTGTGATGAACGGCATTTATTTCGACATTACTACGGATGACATTACGTTGGTGGCTTCGGACGGACACAAGTTGGTGCGGTGTAAAACCTTTGCGGCACATGGCAGCGAGCGTGCGGCTTTTATTCTGCCTAAGAAGCCCGCTAACCTTTTGAAGAACCTTTTGCCCAAAGAACAAGGTACGGTGACTTTGGAGTTTGATGAGCGTAATGCTGTATTTACCTTGGAAGAATATAAAATGGTGTGCCGTCTGATAGAGGGACGTTATCCTAACTACAATTCGGTGATTCCTCAAAACAATCCTTATAAGGTGATTGTGGATCGTATGCAGCTCGTCGGGGCTTTGCGTCGTGTCTCTATTTTCTCCTCTCAAGCCAGCAGCCTTATCAAACTTCGTTTAAGTAATAATCTGATTACGATTTCTGCGCAAGACATTGACTTCTCTACTTCAGCAGAAGAAACCGTGTCGTGTCAATACGAAGGAAATGACATGAGTATCGGTTTCAAGTCTACTTTCCTGCTGGATATCCTTACAAACATAGCCGCAGAGGAAGTTGTGATAGAATTGGCCGATCCTTCGCGTGCCGGGGTCATTATCCCTCTGGAGCAAGAGGAAAAGGAAGACTTGCTGATGTTGTTGATGCCCATGATGTTGAATGATTAAAGATAAAGCGCTGAAAAAGTCTTCGATAATATGAAACTGAACTTGAAGAACCCCATAGTCTTCTTCGATTTGGAGACTACGGGGACGAATATCAATAGCGACCGTATTGTAGAAATCTGCTACCTGAAAGTGTGGCCCAACGGCAATGAGTCGGCCAAGACCTTGCGTATCAATCCGGGTATGCACATCCCCGAAGAGGCTACGGCTGTGCATGGCATTCATGACGAGGATGTGGCGGATTGCCCCACCTTTAAGGAAGTGGCACGCAGTATAGCCAACGAGATTGAAGGATGCGACTTGGCGGGATTCAACTCCAACCGTTTTGATATACCTTTGCTGGCCGAGGAATTTTTGCGTGCCGGGGTGGACATTGACTTGGGGCGTCGTAAGTTTGTGGACGTGCAGGTCATCTTCCACAAGATGGAGCAACGCACCCTTTCAGCCGCCTATAAATTTTATTGCGGGAAGAACCTGGAGGACGCCCATACCGCCGAGGCCGACACGCGTGCCACTTATGAGGTGCTGATGGCTCAACTCGACCGCTATCCGGATGAATTGAAGAACGACATTGCTTTCCTGGCCGATTACTCCAGCTTCACCAAGAATGTGGATTTTGCCGGGCGTATGGTGTATGACGATAAAGGCGTGGAGATATTCAACTTCGGTAAATATAAAGGCCAGCCGGTAGTGGAGGTGCTGAAACGCGACCCAGGCTACTATAGCTGGATATTGAATAGTGACTTCACCTTGAACACCAAGGCGATGTTGACCAAAATCCGTTTGCGTGAGTTGACTCAGAAATAGATGGCACATTGGAATTATGGCAAATGTATTGAAAGGAAAGAAAATCGTGTTGGGCATTACGGGGAGTATTGCCGCGTACAAGGCTTGCTACATTATCCGCGGGCTGATAAAACGAGGAGCTGAGGTACAGGTGGTCATTACCCCTGCAGGCAAGGAGTTTATCACACCCATAACTCTCTCCGCCCTTACCAGTAAGCCTGTCATCAGCGACTTCTTCGCTCAACGGGACGGGACGTGGCATAGTCATGTAGACTTGGGGCTTTGGGCTGACGCCATGCTGGTGGCTCCCGCCACGGCGTCCACCATCGGAAAGATGGCCAATGGGATAGCGGACAATATGTTGGTCACTACCTACCTGTCGGCTAAAGCCCCTGTGTTTATTGCTCCCGCCATGGATTTGGATATGTATGCCCATCCGTCCACCCAACAAAATTTGGAGAAACTCCGTTCGTACGGAAACCACATCATCGAGCCGGGTACCGGTGAATTGGCCAGTCATCTGGTAGGTAAAGGGCGCATGGAAGAGCCGGAGAACATTATCCGGCATTTGGAGCAATATTTTTCCCAAGAGGGTGACTTGGTGGGGAAGACCGTCCTTATCACTACCGGACCTACGTATGAGAAGATTGATCCCGTGCGTTTCATCGGCAATTATTCATCGGGCAAGATGGGCTTCGCCTTGGCGGACGAGTGCGCCAGCCGGGGAGCAAAGGTCATCCTTGTGTCAGGCCCGGTGCAACTCCAGACACGATATCCTATGTACAGGCGTGTGGATGTGGAGTCGGCCGAAGAAATGTATCAAGCCGCTACTTCCGTCTTCCCGGAGGTTGATGCCGCCATCTTGTGTGCCGCAGTGGCCGATTATACACCGGTTCATGTGGCAGGTGAAAAGATAAAACGCGAGCAGACGGGAGACATGACACTTTCCCTGAAGGCAACGCGGGACATTGCAGCCGCCTTGGCGAAACAAAAGGCCGGCCTTTGCGAAAGAAAGGTATTGGTAGGCTTTGCCTTGGAAACTCAAAACGAGCAGCAAAACGCCAAGGATAAGTTAGAACGCAAGCATTTGGATTTTATTGTGCTGAATTCTTTGAAGGACAAGGGGGCAGGTTTCCGGTGCGACACCAATAAAATAACCATTATCGATGCCGAAGGCCAGACGGAATATCCGTTGAAACCCAAGACGGAGGTGGCGGGCGACATTGTCGACCGTCTGGTGGAAGTGTTGAACAAGGGAAAATAAGCATTGTGCGTTATGTTGCGTTCACTATACATACAAAACTATGCGTTGATAGAGAAGCTGGACATCACCTTCGAGCGCGGATTCTCGGTCATCACCGGTGAGACCGGTGCGGGTAAGTCCATCATCTTAGGCGCCATTGGCTTGTTGCTGGGTCAACGTGCCGATGTGAAAGCCATTCGTCCCGGTGCGTCGAAGTGTGTCATCGAAGCGCAGTTCGACATCTCGGCCTATGGTATGCAGGCTTTCTTCGAGGAGAATGATTTGGAGTACGACGTCGAGTGCATTTTGCGGCGCGATGTGTATGCCTCAGGTAAAAGCAGGGCTTTCATCAACGATACGCCGGTCTCCTTGGCGCAAATGAAAGAACTGGGGGAGCAGTTGATAGACATCCACTCGCAACACCAAAATCTGTTGCTGAATAAAGAGGGGTTCCAGTTGAACGTGCTCGACCTCCTGGCGCACGATGAGGCCGACTTGCAGACCTATCAGACTCTTTATAAAGACTGGAGGCAGGCCGAGCAGGATTTGGAAAAGTTGAAGACCGCAGCCGAGAAGAGCCGGGAAGACGAAGACTATCTGCGTTTCCAATTAGAACAGTTGGAGGAGGCGCAACTCACTTCCGGCGAACAGGAGGAGTTGGAGCAAGAGGCGGAGGTGTTGGCTCATGCCGAGGACATCAAGGCGGGACTTTACAAGGCCGGGCAGGCGTTGAATGCCGATGAAGGAGGAATGCTGGGCTTGTTGAAGGATTGCCAAAACATCGTGTCCAATTTGCGTGAGGTGTATACTCCTGCGGGTGAACTGGCCGAGCGTCTGGATAGTGTCTACATCGAATTGAAGGACATTGCCCGCGAGATAGGAGACCGGGAGGAGACCGTTGAGTTCAATCCCGAACGTCTGAATACGGTGAACGAACGCCTGAACTTACTATATACTTTGGAACAGAAACATCGGGTGGATTCGGTAGACGAACTATTGGCTTTGCAGGAATCATACGCTTCCAAACTCTCGGCCATCACTTCTTCGGATGAGGACATTGAACGTTTGCGGGAGCGGTGTGCGGACTTGTTCAAGCAAGTAGAGGCGCAAGCCGGAGTCCTGACCGAAGCCCGTAAGCGTGCGGCTCAGGAGGTGGAGTGCCAGATGGCTTCTCGCCTTATTCCCTTAGGGATGCCAAACGTGCGCTTCCAAGTGGAAATGGGCATGCGCAAAGAGCCTGGCATACATGGGATGGACACCGTAAACTTCCTGTTCTCGGCCAATAAGAACGGGACGTTGCAAAACATCTCATCGGTGGCATCGGGAGGCGAGATAGCCCGTGTGATGCTTTCCGTCAAGGCGATGATAGCCGGAGCCGTTAAGTTGCCCACCATTGTATTCGATGAGATAGACACGGGTGTTTCCGGTGAAATCGCCGACCGCATGGCCGACATCATGCAAGAGATGGGTGATAACGACCGGCAGGTCATCAGCATCACGCACCTGCCTCAGATAGCCGCCCGCGGACGTGTCCACTATAAGGTGTATAAGCAAGATAACGAGAAAGAAACCAATAGCCACATACGTCGTCTGACGGACGAAGAGCGGGTAGAGGAAATAGCCCACATGCTGAGCGGCGCCACGCTGACCGAGGCTGCCCTCAACAATGCACGGGCGTTATTGGAGCATTGATGTATATATATAATATGGTATAAGAATGATAGAGAAGAACGAACTCATATTTGGTGTCCGTGCCGTGATAGAAGCCGTTCAGGCAGGGAAAGACATCGACAAGATATTGGTAAAGCGAGACATCCAGAGCGACTTGTCGAAAGAGTTGTTTGCCGCTTTGAAAGGTACGCAAATTCCCGTGCAGCGGGTGCCGGTGGAGCGTATCAACAAGATAACCCGCAAAAACCATCAAGGGGTGGTGGCTTTTGTCTCGGCCATAACCTATCAGAAGACGGAAGACTTGGTGCCTTTCTTGTTTGAACAGGGCAAGAATCCCTTCTTCGTGATGCTCGATGGAGTGACCGATGTGCGTAACTTTGGCGCTATAGCCCGTACATGCGAGTGTGCCGGGGTGGATGCTGTTATTATCCCTTCACACAATAGTGTGTCGGTCAATGCCGATGCCGTGAAGACTTCCGCCGGTGCTTTGCATACCTTGCCCGTGTGCCGTGAGTCGGGGTTGAAGGAGACGCTTCAATATCTGAAGAATAGCGGTTTTCACATCGTAGGAGCTACGGAGAAAGGCGATTACGATTATACGAAGGCCGATTATACAGGACCTTTGTGCCTTATCATGGGAGCCGAAGACCGGGGCATCTCTTACGATAACCTGGCTTTGTGCGATGAATGGGTGAAGATACCCATGCGGGGGACCATCGAGTCGCTCAACGTGTCGGTAGCCGCGGGCGTACTTATTTATGAAGCGATAAAACAAAGATAAATTAAGATACAATGAAGAAGAATATAGTTATAGCGTTATTTTTGAGCTTGGTTTGCCAGGGAGTGATGGCTCAGCCCAAGTGGGTGGAGAAGGCAAAGCGGGCTGTGTTTTCCGTGATTACTTACGATAAGGATGATAAGATGTTGAATTCGGGTAATGGCTTCTTCGTGAC
This sequence comes from uncultured Bacteroides sp., assembly GCA_949300425.1. Classification (GTDB taxonomy): domain Bacteria; phylum Bacteroidota; class Bacteroidia; order Bacteroidales; family Bacteroidaceae; genus Bacteroides. The sequence continues at coordinate 80,958 of CASGED010000126.1, read as the reverse complement.
GGAAGATGGAGTCGCCTTGTCCGATTACACCCTTTTCAAAGGGGCGAAGCGTGCCGTTATCGTAAACTATGAAGGCGAGCAAATGCCTGTGGAGGCTATCATGGGAGCGGATGATATGTATGATGTGGTAAAGTTTCGGGTGGCTATCACCGGGAAGAGCGTCCCGGCTTTGGCTTTGGCACAGACTCCTCCCGCAGTAGGAACAGATGTTTGCCTCCTGCCTTATTCCACCCAGAAGAGCCGCACCTACACAGCCGGCAAGGTCAAAGCGGTAGACAAGGTAACGGACAATTACTCGTATTACACCCTTACCCTCAAGCTGGCGGACAAGCGGGTCAGTTGTCCGTTGGTAACCATGGAGGGGGAGGTCTTTGCATTGGCGCAGAAGGCTTCCGGACAAGACACTGCCACCATCTGTTATGGCGTGGATGCCAATTATGTGATGGCGCAGAAAATTACCGCTTTGTCCTATAGCGATGCCGCCTTGAAAGACATTGGCATTAAGAAAGCCTTGCCCGATACAGAGGAGGAAGCGTTGGTGTTCTTGTTCATGGCTTCCTCGCAACTCTCGGCGGATAAGTACATGACCGTGCTTCAGGATTTCATCAACCAATACCCCGATAGCCCGGACGGCTATATGCGTCGCGCCAACCAGCGCATCCTGATGTCGAAAGATGAAAACTCGCTGGACAGGGTCTCCGATGACCTCGACAAGGCGTTGGAAGTGGCGCAGCAGAAGGATGATGTGTACTATGGACGGGCTAAATTGATTTCGGCCTTTGTGATAGAAAATCCGGACAGAATTTATGCCGACTGGTCCTTGGACAAGGCGGTGGAAGAGATACGCGAGGCAATCAAGGTGCGTCCGCTTCCCATCTATACGCAGACCGAAGGAGATATTCTGTTTGCCAAAGGCGATTATCCCGCCGCGCTCGAAGCCTATGATGAAGTGAACCATTCGGAACTGGTGTCGCCCGCTACCTTTTATACGACGGCCAAAATCAAGGAAGCCATGAAGGCACCGTCTGAAGAAGTGCTGGCCTTGTTGGATAGTTGTGTGGTGCGCTTCAGTAAGCCTTATACGCAAGAGGCCGCCCCTTATCTGTTTGCACGGGCGCAGGCTTACATGGTGGCCAACAAGCCCCGTCAGGCCGTCCTTGATTACGATGCCTACTATGATGCCGTAAAGGGCAATGTAAACGATGTCTTCTATTACTATCGTGAGCAGGCTGCTTTGAAGTCCCGCCAGTACCAACGTGCCTTGGACGATATGGAAAGCGCTATCGCTTTGAACCCCAAAGACTTGACCTATCGTGCCGAACTGGCCGTGGTTAATATCCGTGTGGGACGCAATGAGGAAGCCGTGAAAGTGCTGCAAGAGGCTTTGGCCATCGACGCTTCTTATGCCGAGGCCTATCGCCTGATGGGCATTGCCCAGATACAGATGAAGCAGAAGGACGCAGCGTGTGCCAGCTTTGCCAAAGCCAAGGAGTTGGGCGACCCCAATGTGGATGCATTGATAGAGAAGCATTGTAAATAAAGCAGAAAACCCCGCCAAGCGAACCAAGGCGGGGTCTCACATTACGGGAAACATCTCCCTCATAGTTAAGTCCGAGTTATAAAATAAGGTGATGAATGAACAAAACAGCTTTTCGCATTCATTGATATAAATGAGGGAAACCAAGAAATACTGCATGGGAACATGCCATTTAATATTTATTTATCAATCATTATAATGCAAGGAAATATGAAGAAAGTCATTTGCAGCCCGAAAGCACCCGGTGCCATCGGGCCTTATAGCCAGGCTATCGAAGCCGCGGGGATGGTGTTTGTATCGGGGCAGTTGCCCATTGACGGAGCTACGGGAGTCATGCCCGAAGGCGTGTCGGCTCAGGCGCGTCAATCGTTAGAGAACGTGAAGCACATCCTGGAAGAAGCCGGACTGGGCATGGCAAACATCGTAAAAACCACCGTATTCCTGGCCGACATGTCCTTGTTTGCCGAGATGAACGCCGTCTATGCCACCTACTTTGAGGGCGACTGTCCGGCACGTTCGGCGGTGGCCGTTAAGGCACTGCCCAAGGACGCTTTAGTGGAGATTGAGTGCATCGCGGTTCGCTAACAGGTCGGCTACGATGAAGCTGCTGCCTCCCACGAAGATAAAGTCTTCCGGGAGGCTTTCTTTTTGTGCCGCCCGTACAGCGGCAGGCACGTCCGCATAACACTCGCCCCGCAACCCCGCTTCCAGGCCAAGTCCCTTCAAACGCCCGGCAGGCATGGCACGTTTCACACTGGCTTGGGTGAAGTAATAAACCGCTTCCTTAGGCATCAAGCCCAGCACTCCCCGGACGTCCTTGTCGTTCACCATGCCCATGACAATGTGCAGCCGGCGATACTTTTCCTCCTTCAGTTGCTCAACGATGTAACGGATGCCTCCCACATTATGTCCCGTGTCACACACCAGGGTAGGGGAATTCTGCAACTTCTGCCAGCGTCCCATCAGTCCCGTCAGGCTCGTCACATGGGCAAACCCGCTGCGCACCGCCTGCTCATCTATATGGTAACCCGCCTCCTTCAGCAAGGGCAGGGCAGTGAGCAACGTCTGCTTGTTCTTCTTCTGGTAAAGCCCTTTTAACTCGAACTCGATGTCCGGATAATCTTCTCTGTCACAGTCCTCCGCAAAGTAAATCGGCGCATCCGTCTCCTTCGCCTTCGCCTCGAACACAGGGCGCGTTTCCTCCGTTGCCTCCCCAATCACCACCGGCACCCCACGTTTGATGATGCCCGCCTTCTCTCCGGCAATCTTCGCCAACGTATCGCCCAGGAACTGCACATGGTCGAAGCTGATGTTCGTAATCACGCACAAGTCAGGCCGGATGATATTCGTACAGTCCAGCCGTCCGCCTAATCCTACCTCAATAACGGCTACGTCCACCCGCTCATCCGCAAAGTAACGGAACGCCATGGCAGTCGTCAACTCAAAGAACGACGGGTGAAGCGGCTCAAAGAAGCCCCGCTCTTCCTCCACAAAGCGTATCACATACTCCTCCGACACTGGCTCACCGTTCACCCGGATACGTTCGCGGAAGTCCACCAAGTGCGGTGAAGTGTAAAGTCCTACCTTGTAACCGGCTTCCTGAAGTACAGCCGCCAGCGTATGCGAGCACGACCCCTTCCCGTTCGTCCCCGCCACATGAATGGTACGATACCGGCGATGCGGGTGCCCGAAGTGTGCGTCCAGCGTCAGTGTATTCTCCAAACCTTCCTTGTAAGCCGCTCCGCCCACTTGTTGAAACATGGGTGCGCTATTATATAAGTATTCTAAAGTATCCTGATAGTTCATCTTTTGAAATCTTTAACGGGAAACAAATCCTTACTATTACTAAAATTTACTACCTTTAATGGCAACAAAGATACGTACTATTTAAATCGATTGAGTTATGGGAGCAAAGAAAAATTTTGTAATCGACACCAACGTCATCCTGCACGACTACAAGTGTCTCAAGAACTTTCAGGAGAATGACATCTATCTCCCCATCGTCGTACTCGAAGAACTCGACAAGTTCAAGAAAGGCAATGAGCAGATTAACTACAACGCGCGTGAGTTCGTACGCGAACTCGATGAGATAACCGATGACAAGCTCTTCACCAAGGGAGCTTCCCTGGGCGAGGGCTTGGGAAAATTGTTTGTTGTGACGGGTGATGTGGAGTCCAAGCGGGTGTACGCTTCTTTTCCTGAGCGCAAGCCCGACCATCAGATACTGGCGGTAGCCGACTGGCTGGCTGAGAAATATCCCAAGACAAAGGCCATCCTTGTGACCAAGGACGTCAACCTGCGCATGAAGGCCCGCTCCATCGGCATCCTCTGCGAAGACTACATTAACGACAAGGTAGTCAACGTAGACGTCTTTGAGAAGTCAAACGAAGTGTTCGAAGGGACTGACCCGGCACTGATAGACCGCATCTATTCCTTGCACGAAGGCATTGACGTGGACGAGTTTCCCTTCAAGGACATCATCCACCCCAACGAATGCTTCATCCTCAAGAGCGACCGCAACAGCGTACTTGCCCGCTACAACCCCTTCACCCGCACCGTATGCAGGGTGAACAAGACGAAGAACTATGGCATCGAGCCGCGCAACGCCGAGCAAGCCTTTGCGCTCGAAGTGCTCAACGACCCCGACATCAAGCTCGTCGCCCTCACCGGGAAAGCCGGAACAGGCAAGACGCTTCTCGCCCTTGCCGCCGCCCTCAGGCAAATGAACGACTACAAGCAGATACTCCTCGCACGACCCATCGTCGCCCTCTCCAACAAAGACATCGGCTTCCTGCCCGGCGATGCTAACGAGAAAGTGGCGCCCTACATGCAGCCCCTCTTCGACAATCTGAACGTCATCAAACACCAGTTTGCAGCTAACTCCAGCGAAGTGAAACGTCTGGAGGACATGCAGAAGAGCGACCAACTCGTCATCGAAGCCCTTGCCTTCATCCGTGGGCGCAGTCTCAGCGAGACCTACTGCATCATCGACGAAGCCCAGAACCTCACCCCGCACGAAATCAAAACCATCATCACCCGTGCAGGCGAAGGCACCAAGATGGTCTTCACGGGCGACATCCAACAGATAGACCAGCCCTACCTTGACACCCAGTCCAACGGCCTCGTCTACATGATAGACCGCATGCGCGACCAGAAGCTCTTCGCCCACGTCAACCTCATCAAAGGCGAGCGCAGCGAGCTTAGCGAACTGGCAAGCAACCTGATGTAAGAGGCACTTTTATGATAGTAAGGGTGTGCCGCAGGATGCGGCACACTCGCTATGTGCGTGTAACAAATATTCCTGGTCGGCATGAGAAATGCGCATTTCATGATGAATAAGAATTGGTAACAACTTGTTGGGCTTTGTTGTGCGTATTTTAGAATTGCTCTTTTAAGTAGAAATTGATCCTTGCTGGAACCCCTTACAAGCAAGGGGCGGGAATGTTTCTAACATAGGCCTTGAATGTTTCTAACATTCCCCTTCTATGTTAGAAACATTCCCCCCTTAAGTTAGTAACCTGAAATGGAACCTATTCTCACTCTCTCTGTTTTTGTAAATTCAATTAATTGCAGTCTCTTTCTTTTTATTTTCTTCTATGCTTACTAAATGAAGTCTTGGTGTGTGCAGGTCGGGCATTTTATTGTGATATTTTTATTTTACCTTCCACTCGAGAACTCCTCCCGAAGCGTCTTTCTGTAGCTGGGCTTCTATCTTCAGGCCGATGGTTTTTACCGGCTCGAAGTCGAGACTGTTGTAGCAATCCTTCTGCACGGTGTAGGGCGAGAGGGCTTTGACCGGTTGCCAGGTATCGTCTTGCTTATAGTAGAGCTTCCAGGAAGCGGGTACGCGGAAGTTGCCGTCATAGTGGTCAAAGTCCAGCCAATAGACTTGTACGTTGGCTACTTCGTAGGGCTGGTCGAAGGTGTAGGCGATGGATTCGCGAGTGCCTTTCTTCAGCCACCAATAGAAGTAGGGCTTGGAAGTGTCGGACGAGCCGGCAGGCTCCCACTGGTCGTTGACGCCCCATGCATAGGCGAATGTGGCTGCCGATTGGGGTGCATCCTTCTGTATAGGTGCCTGTATCATCCACGTCTGTGCCCGGCTGGCTATCGTAGGTTGGGGTGTTGGACGGGCTTTGTCGGCAGAGGCGGGTATCCATACGGCCATTTGGTCGGCTCCGCGGTTATTCCATACGGAGTAGGGGATGGCCACAAAGGGCACTTCGGCCGGTTCTCCTTGTGCGTTCACTTCGTAGGCGGTGCCGGTCAGCTTGACCACACCATTCAGCAGATTGGCATCGTAGGTGGCTTGAATGGGCGTACCATCGGGGATGAACTTGTTGAACACGGTGCTGTCCGCCTGGTCTTTCCCTTCCAGACAATAGACGATGGGACCTCGCTCGATGGCCAGCTTGCCTTGGTCGTCTTGCACGTGGGCGTTGGCTTGGATGCGACGCACGGGCATGGGAAACGTAAGGGAGATTTCATCACCTGCCTGCCAGGAGCGTACAAGGGTGGCATAGCCGTCTATCAACTGGGCTGATTGCTTTTTCCCGTTGACGGTCAACTGGTAATCGGGTGCTTGGTCGGTGAACGTATAGAGGTCGGATGGCACGGGAGCCTCTTGTGCCCATCCGGGAATGCGCAGGCGGATGGCAAACTCCTGGGTCGTTTCCGGCTGTATATTCAGTACAATCTTCCCATCCCAAGGGTATTGGGTGGTTTGGCGGATTTTTACCACGTTGTCTGTTGTTTTCAGTGTGGCGTCTCCCTGTATGTACAGGTTGACATAGAGGTCATTGCCTTGGGTGGCATACATGTAGTTGGGGACGGATGCCATGAAGCGGGTGATGTTGCCCGGGCAGCAGGCACATCCGAACCAAGCCTGCCGCTCGTGTTGGCCCATCGACTCCAACGGATTGTCGTAGAAGAAACGGTCTCCGCTGAGCGATACGCCGGAGAGGACACCGTTGTACAAGGCACGCTCCAACACATCTTCGTATTGGGATTCTCCCGTGGCCAGGAACATGCGGTGATTCCAATACACGTTGGCGATGGCCGCGCACGTTTCGCAATAAGCCGTATGATTATGTAGCTCGTAATCGGGACCGAAACCTTCTCCCTGTGCCCGCGAGCCCATGCCTCCGGTGATGTAGAGCTTGCGCGACACCAAGTTCGTCCATATCCGCTGGAGAGCGTGGAAGTAGGCGGTGTCGTGCGTCAAGGCGGCAACATCGGCCACACCAGAGTAAAGGTAGCCGGCCCTTACGGCATGTCCCACAATCTCGTCTTGCTCAAGGATGGGCTTATGGTCCTGGCTATATTCGCTCAAGGCATGTCCGTCTGTGCCCCGTCCGGTTTCTTCGATGAAGTATTTGGCTGTTTTCAGGTATTGTTCGTTGCCCGTCACCTTGTATAGTTTGGCCAAAGCCATCTCTACAATCGGGTGTCCGGAGGGTACGTGTTTTTGTCCCTCGCCGGGACCGAAAACCTGACATACGAGGTCGGCGTTTTTGATGGCTACATCCAGCAAGGTGCGCTTGCCCGTGGCGCGATAGTGAGCCACGGCGGCTTCATACAAGTGGCCGGAGTTGTAAAGCTCATGGCTGTTTATTTTCTCCCATTTGTGTGTGCCCCACCATCCTGAAAGCCGGGTACATCGGTTGGTGACGCATGTAGTCAAATACCCGTCAGGCTCTTGGGCGGCGGCTATGAGGGCAATGACGCTATCCAGGTAGGCATCCAAAGCCTGGTCGTACTTCACGGCCAGCGAGTAAGAAGCTCCCTCGATAATCTTGTACGGGTCGGTGTCATCGAAAGAGAAATCGCCCCGATGCTCGCCTCTCTTCAATCCGCCGGCAATGGCAAAGTTATCGAAACGTCCGTTCTTCTCGCATTCCCGAAAGGCAGAGGGAATAGATACGGTGCGGTTGATTTCCACACGGGGTTTCCAAAAGTCATCGTCCAGATGCACTTGCGTGAAGCTGACTTCTTGGATGGGGGCATCCGGTTTTGTGTACGTGTGGCAGGCGGACAGGCTCACGGCCATCAGCAAGCCCGCCAAGGCAGATTGAATACTTCTCATAAGGTGTTTCCGTTTAAAAATGATTTTCGCAAATTTAGGGAGAAAAAGCTGAATATACAAATCTATTTTACAATTGGAATTTGTACTTTTGCCGGGAAAATGAGAGAATATGAAGATAGAAAACCTTTACGACCTCTTCCGCCAATGCGAGGGAGGAGTTACGACCGATAGCCGTCATTGTCCGCCCCGTTCATTGTTCGTGGCATTGAAGGGCGACACCTTTGACGGGAACCGCTTTGCGTCCAAAGCCTTGGAGGCCGGATGCGCTTATGCCGTGGTGGACGATTCGTCCGTGATACCCGCAGGCGATACTCGTTACCTGCTTACGGATAATTGCCTGCTGACTCTTCAAGCCTTGGCGCGCATCCATCGCCGGACGTTGGGCACACGCATCTTAGGCATTACGGGCACCAACGGGAAGACCACAACCAAAGAACTGATAGCCAGTGTGCTGAGGACGCGTTATAACCTGCTCTACACCGAAGGAAATCTGAACAACCACATCGGTGTGCCGCTCACCTTATTACGCCTGAAGCCCGAACACGAGCTGGCGGTGGTAGAGATGGGCGCCAGTCATCCGGGGGACATCAAGGAGTTAGTGGACATTGCCGAGCCGGACATGGGACTTGTCACCAACGTGGGCAAGGCGCATTTGGAAGGCTTTGGCTCCTTCGAGGGCGTGATGCGCACCAAAGGCGAGTTGTATGATTTTCTTCGCACCCGTCCGCAAGCCTTCATTTTCCTGCATGCGGACAATCCTTATTTGCAGAAGATGGCGGAAGGCCTTTCCTGCGTGACCTACGGAAACGGGGAGGGAGCCTCTGTTCAAGGGCAAATGACCGGTTGTTCACCTTTCCTTGACTTTGTTTGGCGGAAGCGGGGGCAATCTTTGGCGCATCCCGTGTCAACGCGCCTGATAGGCAGCTACAACCTGCCTAACGTCCTGGCCGCCGTGGCCGTGGGTGATTATTTCGGGGTAGATGCCGATGGGATAGACAAGGCTTTGTCCGAGTACACCCCGCAAAACAACCGTTCCCAACTGAAGCGTACGGCGGATAACACCCTCATCATAGACGCTTACAATGCCAACCCCACCAGCATGATGGCGGCTCTCGCCAACTTCCGCCAGATGGAAGCACCGCACAAAGCCGTTATCTTAGGCGATATGCGTGAGTTGGGCAAAGATAGCCTGGACGAGCATCGTAAGATTGTGGACTATCTGCAAACGTGTGGCTTTGAGCAAGTTTTCTTGGTAGGCGACCAGTTCGGGGCTATTCCTTCGCCTTACGCCGTTTATCCCGATGCCCCGGCCTTAATCGCCCGCTTGCAGGCGCAAAAGCCCACCGGCATGACCCTTTTGATAAAAGGCTCCAACGGCATCCACCTGAATACGGTGGTAGATTATTTATAACCTTTTGCCCACTTGCGGGTCGACAGATACCGGCCCATAAGCGAGGCAAGCAGGGCACCCGTGGTGTTGGCGGCAAAATCCAGCCAGTCGCCTCCCCGGTAGGTGGTGCAATACTCTTGCAACAACTCTATCGCCCCGCTAAACAGGACGGGGCAGAGCAGGGCGCCTATCCAAGCGTGCCACAAGGGAGCGTGTGTCTTCCGGTGTGCGCGTATGAACTCCAGCCACAACATGCCCGACAAGCCGAAGTACATGCACACATGCACCACCTTGTCCATGCCGGGGATGGAGCCAATGTCCGTTTGGGGTGGCTTGAAGAAAGACAAGTAGATAACCGCCAGGATGATGCAGATAGATACCGGATATTGTCTGATGTAGCGAATCATAGTAAGTCGTTTTTATGAATGACGGTGCAAAAGTAGGAAATATTTTTAAAACACCAATGCCAAAGCCGAACATCAAATATCCGCATAAAAAAGAAGATATACTTACTTGATTAATGAAGTATATCTTCTCTGACAAAGTGAGCATCTTGACTATTCTGCCCTCATCAGCAGTACATATTCAAGATGGCTTCATACAATTCTTGCTTGCCGCTGGTCTGTTTCGGTTCGCCGTTCGCTTTCGCGTATGCCACTACGTCCTCGAGGGTCATCTTGCCTTCTTCGAATTCTTTACCTTTGCCGGAATCGAATGACGCGTAACGGTCTGCCAACATTTGTCTGTACGGAGATTCTTCCAGCAATTTGGCCGCACTCAGCAACGCGCGGGCCATTGCGTCCATACCTGCAATGTGGGCAATAAAGATGTCTTCCAAGTCAGTAGAGTTACGGCGGGTCTTAGCGTCGAAGTTCGTACCGCCATTACCGAATCCTCCGTTACGGATGATTTGCATCATGGCTTGGGTCAGTTCGTAGTTGTCAATCGGGAATTGGTCAGTGTCCCATCCATTCTGATAATCGCCACGGTTTGCGTCGATAGAACCCAACATACCGTTATCGACAGCCACGCACAATTCGTGCTCGAAAGTATGGCCGGCTAATGTAGCGTGGTTCACTTCGATGTTTACCTTGAAGTCTTTATCCAAATGATGAGCTTTCAGGAAGCCGATGACGGTTTCGGTATCTGAGTCATATTGATGTTTGGTCGGTTCCATCGGCTTCGGTTCAACCAAGAATGTACCTGTAAAGCCTTTCGCGCGTGCATAGTTGCGGGCGATGGTCAACATCTGGGCCAGGTGCTCTTTTTCGCGTTTCTGGTCGGTATTCAGCAATGACATATATCCTTCGCGTCCACCCCAAAATACATAGTTGGTTCCGCCTAATTCGATGGTAGCGTCAATAGCGTTCTTGATTTGGACAGCCGCACGAGCCACTACGTCAAAATCAGGATTGGTAGCCGCACCGTTCATATAACGGGCGTGACCGAATACATTAGCCGTGCCCCACAACAATTTAATGCCGGTTTCGGCTTGCTTCTGCTTTAGGTAGGCTACAATCTCTTTCAGATTCGCTTCGTATTCTTCGATGGTATCTGCCTCGGCGCAGAGGTCTACATCGTGGAAGCAATAGTATTCGATGCCGATTTTCTGCATGATTTCAAAACCTGCGTCAGCTTTATCCTTAGCCGCTTGAATCTTGTCCGGATTCTCATTCCAAGGGAATTTCTTCGTGCCAACACCAAACTGGTCGCCTCCTTCGGCGCACAACGTGTGCCACCAAGCCATAGAGAATTTCAACCAGTCTTTCATTTTCTTACCCATTACTACTTTTTCAGCGTCATAATAGCGGAAAGCCAACGGGCTTTTGCTTTCCACACCTTCGAATTTGATTTTGCCAATGTTTGGAAAATACTCTTTTGTAGCCATAGTTCTATTATTTAAAAGTTAATGGTATATGTTTTTTTTATTTATGAGTTTTTGCATACATTCCAGCCAGTGCAGGTATGCATCTTCGTATGCCGCTTTATTGGCGGCATCAGGCTCGATAACCGCTAACTTGTCTAATGTCGCAAAAGCTTCGTTATTGTCTTTATAAAAACCTGCTCCCATACCTGCACCTTTAGCCGCGCCTACCGAACCGTCGGTATCATAAAGCTCGATAACCGCACCCGTCACGCCGGCCAGTGTCTCGCGGAATATCGGGCTGAGGAACATATTGGCATGTCCGGCATGGATTTTCTGTACGTTCATACCCATGTCTTTCATGATGTCAATGCCATACTTGAACGAAAAGACAATGCCTTCTTGTGCCGCACGGATAATGTGGTTGCGGGTGTGAAGGTTGAAATTAATACCTTGGATCAAGCAGCCTGTTTCCCGGTTCTGAAGCATACGTTCCGCACCGTTCCCGAAAGGAAGGATGCTTATGCCGCTTGCTCCGATGGGTACTTGGGCGGCAAGATTGTTCATCTGTGCGTATGAAATTCCTTCGGGCACTATCGTACGTTTTATCCATGAATTCAATATTCCGGTACCGTTGATACAAAGCAATACGCCCAACCGAGTCTGGTCTGCCGTATGATTGACATGCGCGAAAGTGTTCACACGCGACTGAGGGTCGTAATTGACCGATCCGTTTACACCGTATACTACGCCCGATGTTCCTGCGGTAGAAGCAATCTCACCCGGATTGAATACATTCAGCGAAAGCGCGTTGTTGGGTTGGTCTCCTGCACGGTATGTTACTGGAGTGCCTTCCCTCAGTCCCAATTCAGCGGCGGCAATAGCGTTCACCCTTCCTTGTTCGGAGAAAGTAGGGCAGATGTTGGCTATCAATGAACGGTCGAATCCATAATAATCGAGTAACGATTGTGCGACATCGTTTGTCTTAAAGTCCCACAACATACCTTCTGATAGTCCCGAAACCGTTGTACAGATTTCACCGGTCAAACGCATGGCGATGTAATCGCCCGGAAGCATGATTTTATCGATTTGTGCATAGATGTCCGGCTCGTTCTCTTTTACCCAAGCCAGTTTCGATGCTGTAAAATTCCCGGGAGAATTCAATAAATGCGAGAGGCATTGCTCTTCTCCTAAATCTTGGAACGCCTTTTCGCCGTATGGAACAGCGCGCGAATCACACCAAATGATAGCCGGGCGAAGTACGCTTTGTTGTTTGTCTATGCAAACCAATCCATGCATCTGATACGAGATGCCGATAGCGGCTATTTCTTCTTTCTTTGCTCCGCTTTCTTTCATAATGGCCTCGGTGGCCAACTTCAGATTCGCCCACCACATTTCCGGTCGCTGTTCCGCCCAGCCTGGATGGACGGCGATAATTTCTGCCTCTGTTTTCGGATAGAAAGCCGAGGCTACGCACTTTCCAGTCTCGGCATTCACCAAACTGGCTTTCACCGAAGAACTTCCTATGTCATACCCTAATAAATACATATATAGTTATAAATAGTTGATAATTAACAATCGTGGAGAGTTACCTCGTCTTATTATAGATTTTCCGGTTGAACCGATAATATCTTGCTGCCCGATGGGCCACGCCTTGTTCCTTTTCTTCAAGCGGAACCACGTAGGGCATCAACGCTATCTTTTTATGGAAATTCCGTACATCGAACTCCTTATTATATATAAGTTGATAAAGCACACGAAGCTGGGATGCCGTAAATTTTCGGGGTAAGAGGTCGAACATCACCGCAGGAGAGCTCTCTACATAATGGCGAACAACCTCCAAGGCGTCTTTCAGAATCTGATTGTGATCGAAAGCTAAAGGGCCGACCTTTGATACCGGGGTCCAACAGGCGTCATAAGTAGTGGTAAGTTGCTTATTATGTCGGTCTATCTTTAATAACGAAAGATAAGCCACGGTTACAATCCGTCCTACTCTGCCTTCTTCAATCAGGTGAAAATGCTCTAACCACATTACATCACGCGGATCTGCCGTACGTTCTTTCGAGCCGTATGCTTTAAACTGATTCATCCGGATGTTTTTCAGTCCAGTCAACTCCGTCAACACTCGTTTGGCGGCATCATCCAAATCTTCGTCCATGTAAATAGGGCTTCCCGGCAATTTCCAATCATTAAATTCCCCGTCAGTCTGCTTGCCGACTTGCCGCACTAAAAGCACCCGGAATTGTTCTCCGTCAAAACCAATCACGACACAATCCACGGATATGTGAACATCAATAATTTCAGTCTGCTTTTCCATGGTCTTTTTTTTTTAATATCGCAAATGTATGCAGTTTTTCTATACGATGAATAAAAATATCCGATTTTTTAATATGTTATAAAGCATTATTTCCCAGTTGAATAGTTTTCGTATATAAAACAATATATAAAAGCTGCTTTTTGTATCTGCTACGAAAAGATGAGGATGGGTTTCGGGCAATTACATTGATATTTTATAACTTACAAACGGCCTCTGTATTGTATGTTATAGAAGCATTTGCATTATCTTTAGATAAGATAGGCTGCATCTCTGCTAAACAAATTCAAGCGAGCTTGTTTGTTTAGCATTCGATTTGCACTATCTTTGCACCATGAAGCAGCGTTTATTACCCTACTATGTGCATCCTTTTGTCTGGTTGCGCCGCATTGGGCACCGGCGGGGATATGGCGTGCATTCGCCTTTCGCCTACAACTTCATCACGCGGGTCGTTTATGAAAAGACACCATATTATAAATATACCGACTTGCGTGCGGAGGAGAAGAACAGGACGGGAGAGGAGTGTGCTGATTGGTTGTACGAGCCGCTTAAGGTGAAGCGTTTATTATTCCGCTTGGTCAATTATGCCCATCCCCGGACGATAATAGATGCCGGACGCTTGTCCGCTTCCTCGCTCTACTTAAAGGCGGGATGCCTGAAGGCACGTTATAGCGGAACATGTGAACTGAACGATTTGTTCTTGGATAAGGATGTTCCGGTAGATTTCCTTTATATACATAATTATCAGGACCCCGCGTTTTCGTTGGTGGCGTATGAACTTTGCGCTCCCCATGCTTGCGAGACTTCTATGTTTGTGGTGGAAGGCATTGGATATACGCCTTACATGCGTATGCTTTGGCAAAACATACAGCAGGACGAGCGGGTAGGGGTCACTTTCGACCTTTATGATTTGGGTATTGTCTTTTTTAATAAAAAGATGAACAAACAGAATTATATCGTCTGTTTCTGAATATGCTAACTAAAAAATAAGATAAGTGATGAAGAAAAGTATGATATACACCAAAACCGGTGATGACGGGCGCACATCGTTGGTGGGAGGTACGCGGGTGCCAAAAACTCATGTACGTTTGGAGGCATACGGCACGGTGGACGAACTGAATGCTCAAATAGGCTTGCTTATGACTTATCTGACCGATGCGGACGACCTTGCCTTCCTTTGCCGGGTGCAGCACCGGCTTTTTGCCGTAGGCTCCTGCCTGGCCACCGATTGCGAGCGGGTGCAGCTAAGGGAAGAGAGCGTGATTACCCTTGTACAGGTGGAGGAAGTAGAGCGAGAGATTGACCGCGTCGACGCCAAACTTTCCCCTTTGAAAGCCTTCGTGTTGCCTGGTGGAAGCCGGGGAGCGGCGGTGTGCCATGTGTGTCGGACGGTGTGCCGGCGTGCCGAACGGCGTATCCTTCGCTTGGCGGAAGAAGTAGAAGTTCCTCCCATGTTATTGGCTTATATGAACCGTTTATCCGATTATTTGTTCGTACTTTCGCGTAAAATGAATCAAGACGAGAAAAAAGTAGAAATATTTTGGGATAAAAGTTGTTTGTGAGATAATTTGTTATATTTTTGCCGAAAAATTGAAGAAATAACAAACCGCACAAATTAAATACTTAGACAATTATGTATTGGACATTGGAATTGGCATCCAAACTGGAGGATGCTCCTTGGCCGGCAACTAAGGACGAACTGATTGATTATGCCATGCGTTCGGGCGCTCCGCTTGAAGTGATTGAGAATCTGCAGGAGATGGAAGATGAGGGTGAAATATACGAAAGTATCGAAGACATCTGGCCTGATTATCCCAGCAAAGAAGATTTCTTTTTCAACGAGGAGGAGTATTAATACGCGTTTTGTGTTCCGCCGCCCTTTCCGGTTGAATAGGGGGTAGCGGGTACAAAAGTAATATGAAAGGTAGTTTGGAGGCCATGTCGTATAAGGCTGACAAGCTGCCTTTCCTTTTTTATAACGATTTGGAGAACACGCAAAAAAAAAAAATGGATATGCAAGAAATAGTGGCTTATCAACTGCCCGAGCTGAGAGAAAGACATCTGCCCGAGGCTTGTCGGGAGGAAGTGTGCGGATTGCTGAACGAAATATACGGATACGAGCAATTCCGTGAGTTGGAAATCTATGACGACCTGTTCAAGGGGAAAGAACGGTTATCCATATCGCAGGGGCAGTTGATAGAGCACGTGATACGTGAGGCGGAGAAGGCACTCGAACCGGATGCCCGGCCGGACAATATTCTGCTTACGGCTCCTACAGGTTCGGGAAAGTCGTTGTTGTTTCAGCTTCCTGCGGAGTATTTGGGGCGGAAGCATGGTTGGCTCACGTTGGTGGTTTCTCCTTTGAAGGCATTGATAGTTGACCAAGTGGAGAGCTTGCAGGACTTGGGCTACACGCGTGTGGCTTATGCGTCGTCCGACCTTTCACCCGAACAGAAGTTGGAAGTTTACCGGCAGGTGCGCGAAGGTGAGGTCGATTTATTCTACCTTTCGCCCGAATTGCTTTTGTCCTACGACATCCGCCACTTCGTGGGCAATCGTCACATCGGTCTCGTCGTGGTGGACGAGGCGCATACGGTGACCACCTGGGGCAAGGAATTCCGTGTGGACTATTGGTTCTTAGGCCGTTACCTGGCAGGATTGAAACAAACCTTGGGTTATGATTTTCCTCTTTTTGCCCTCACGGCTACGGCCGTATGGAATCCTGCGGGCGATAACGACATGGTCTTCGAGACCATCCGCTCTTTGCAGATGGCTCCCTGCGTGCTCTACATCGGTACCGTGAAGCGCCGCAACATCGGCTTCGACATCCGCCAGTTAGAGATAGAAGAAGGCGAAACCTACGACAAAGCCAAGCAGCGCGCCATCTCCGGCCGTGTGGAAGACTATCTGGACGGACACAAGACGTTACTCTATTATCCTTTTGCCGGAAGCATCGACATGCGTGTCAAAGCATGGGTGAAGTCCACTCAGTGGTCGCTCGTAGCCACCTACTACGGCAAGAAGGATAAAACACAGAAAGCAGCCATCGTGGATGCCTTCAAGGAAGGAAGCAAACGGCTCATCGTGGCCACCAAGGCGTTCGGCATGGGCGTGGACATCAGCGACATCGACCGTGTTTATCACGTTGCCCCCTCCAGCGCGTTTGTCGACTACATCCAGGAGATAGGCCGTGCGGCGCGTGACGCATCGGTGCAAGGCATTGCGGCCACCGACTTCCACGAACGCGATTTCTACTACATGAACCGCCTGCACCAGTTGGGTGCCATCGCCCAGGAGCAGTTGGCTCTCATTTTGCGCAAACTCATGGAAGTGTATCACATGAAGGGAAACAAGGAAGAGATGTTGGTGTCCTTGTCCGACTTCGAGTTCGTGGTGAAGCTTCCCCGCATGAAGAACAAGTTAGAGTATGAAGCCGAATTAGGCCAGCTCATCAAGACCGCCCTGCTTTGGCTGGAAGACGACATCGAGAAGCGTTATGGCAAACGTCTGCTGGAAGTGACTCCGCAAAACCTCATGGTGGAAGGTTACATACAGGACAAGACGGGCGATGTCTTTGCCCGCCAGTATGCCGCCTATCTGACTCCGGTCAAGAATACCGAGGGCGTCTACCTGGCACGGCTCGACCGCTTGTGGGAAGAGTGCTTCCCCGAATTAGGCTACAAGGAATTCAAGCAGAAG
The DNA here is from genome assembly GCA_949300425.1 of uncultured Bacteroides sp. Lineage (GTDB taxonomy): Bacteria > Bacteroidota > Bacteroidia > Bacteroidales > Bacteroidaceae > Bacteroides. The sequence continues at coordinate 64,069 of CASGED010000126.1, read as the reverse complement.
CTCACCGGAGGCACCCTGTGTGAAGGTTCGCGCGCCGTGGCCGTGGGTAGGCACGATGTGTTGCTGAAAGAAAACTCCGAAACGCTGCGCGCCCGCATGGATGCCTTGTTCAAGAGCCTGACTACATTGCTGAAAACCGCCCTGCTGAAGAATAAAGGTCGCTTCGACGAAGAAGCCCTGCGTGCCGTTTTTGCCGAGCATGGCATGGACGTCCGCTCCGCCAAGCGTTTCATCGGCTCCTTGCTGGAGAGCCGAGTGGAGGAAGGCCGTAGCGTGAGCTACATCAGCAGCCAGAAGAAGAAGGAGAGCAACGAACTGTCCTTCACCGTCACCCGCGGCTTCGACCTCCTCTTGTCGCGCTATCAGAAACTCTTTGCCCAACGCATCACGGGACGCAAGGGCGCGCGTCTGCAATTCTATTGCACTCCCTTCTCCGACCTCAACATGCTGCTCAACCTTCTTTCCATGCTTGGCGGCTTGTCCTTTAGCGTGGCGGGTGGAGGCACTCCCTGCGTCCACGTGCGCCTCAGCGAAGTGGACACCCTGCAACAGTTGGTGGCTACGGACGATTACCGCAACCTCATTCTGGATGCCAACGAGCGTATCTTCCAGGAACAGATAGAGCTTTATCGCCTCTTCTTCGGCACCGGCCGCATGGACGATGCCTGCCGTTGGGACTTCATCGAGGACTACTTCACGGGAATGTCAGTGGAGGAACTAAAACAGAAGTACGGGGAACATGATGTAACTGATGGAACGACTGGCCCGATTGAAGTGTAGGTTATAATACTTTAAGTGAGTGTACAAAATTAAATAATTTGTCGGTTCGTTTCAATAGCTACTGAAACATTGTTTCAATGGCTGTTGAAACGTTGTTTCAGTGGCTGCTGAAACGGTGCGCCTATATGGATAGTAAATTCCCATCATCTGCGCATTCCTGCGCCCCTGCCAAAGTTAAGGCTGATGCTCTTGGCGCTTTTTCAAAAATTCGGCTGGAGTGATGCCAAATTCTTCTTTGAAATACTTCCTGAAATATTTGGGATTGTTGAAGCCTACGTCATAAGCTGTTTCATTAATCCTATATCCATTCATTAATAGCTGCTTGCTTCTTTTCAGACGGATGATTCGCATGTATTCAATAGGAGACTTTCCGGTGATGGCTATCATTTTCCGGTAGAGGTTCGCCCGGCTGACATTCATATCTTGGCTAAAGTTCTCCACGCTATATTCAGCGTTTGCCATGTTTGCCTCCATCAGTTCCATGGCTCTCAGCATAAATTGCTCGTCCACACTGCTTATGGTGATGTCTTTAGGCTGTATGTCAGTCTTCTGTACCAAATCTCTTTGGCATTTGGCTTTCCAATCCAGGAATTTCTGAATACGCAACTGTAACATATTCATGTTGAAGGGCTTTGTCATGTAATCGTCCGCTCCGTTCTCCAATCCTTCCAGCATGTGCTCTTCCGCGGTACGTGCTGTCAGAAGAATAACCGGGATGTGCGACCATTTCAAGTCGGTCTTTACAATGTTGCATAGCCTGATGCCGTCTATTTTAGGCATCATTACGTCGCTGATGATGATGTCTATGTCTTCCGTTTCTTTCAGGATATCCAAAGCCTGTTCTCCGTCTTCGGCTTTCAATACCCGGTATTTTTTGCTCAGGCATTCCGACAGGAAGTTGATGAATTCAACGTTGTCTTCCACCAGTAACACTTTAGGAAGTGCGGAATTCTGGGTTGCCGCCGTCAGTTCATCCTTTTTTTCTTGCGCCTTCGCTTCTTCTTCTTCAACGATGGGTATCCGGCAAATAAAGCGGCTTCCCTTCGGATGATTGGGCTCTACCGAGATGCTTCCGCCACAAAGTTTCAGATATTCGGCCGTTATGTGCAATCCTATTCCCGAACCGTTGTTTACGTCTTTCTGTTTTACTTGGAAGAACGGTTGGAATATTTTTCCTTTGTCCGCTTCTGCTATTCCTATGCCGTCATCGCTGACACGGATATACAGGTTGTGGTCATCTTTGGACACATCCACCCAGATATGCCCGTTCTTGTCGGTAAACTTGGTCGCATTAGACAATAAATTGTACATGATTCTGTTTACCTTCTCTTTGTCGAATTTCATTCTGAAATACTCTAAATCAGACTGGAAGCTAAGATTGCGCAAGTTCTTGTCCGCATAATTCTTGTAAGAGTTGCAAATCTCTTTGATGAAGTTGACGATATTTCCGGAAACCAAATGCAACGTCTCTGCGTGGGCTTCTAATTTCCTGAAATTCAGCAACTGGTTGATTAGTTCCAACAAGTAGTGCGCATTGTGATAAGCTATTTCAATCTTATGGTGGACGGATTCATTGTTCTTCGTCTCTTCCTTCAGGCTTTCAAGTGGGGACAATATCAGCGAAAGCGGGGTCCGTATGTCATGGCTGATATTGGTTAAGAAACTCATTTTCATATTATACAGTTCCATTTGCTTTTTGGTCTCTTGTTCCTGTCTTATTAAGAGCAATTTCTTTTCCCGCTTGTTATAGAAATGCTTCCCGGTTCCATAGAGACAGGCAATAATGACAAGCGCATAAATCAGATAAGCAGTCGGGGTCATCCAGAAAGGAGGTAGGATGTGAAGGTGAATGGTGGAATATTCGTTGCCCCACACGCCGTTGGCATTGCATGCCTTTACTTTCAGTTTATATTCTCCGCTTTTCAATTGGTTCAGCAGGATATAGCTTTCATCGGTTTCAATCCAGTCTTTCATTTGGCCTTCAATTTGATAAGCATACTTCTGCCGGTGCAGGTTATTGAAATCCAGCGTAGAGAAACCGATGCGGATCAGGTGGTTTTGAGGCCAAAAGCCGGCGCTTACCTTGATGTCGCAATCTTTATGATTGGTTGATTGCGGATAAAATACCGGTTTGTTGTCCACCAGTACTTCCGTAAACACTGGTTTGCGTTGGTAATCTTCATCGGTTATGATAGTGGGCGAAATGATTGTGTACCCGTTTTGCGAACAAACCGCCAGACTGCCGTCCTTCCGGCAAATCATGTATTCGCAATCATTGTCCAAAAGTCCGTCATTCGTTGTATAGTTTTGGATATGCACGATGGGATTGCCGACGTTCGCGCCGTCTTGTCTGATAATGATATTCGAGATGCCGTGTGCTGTAGACACCCATATATGATGATTTTTGTCTTCCGTGATTCCATTGATAAGATTATTGCATAAACCGTCCTTCTCTTCGATAAAAAGGAACTGGTCAGTCTTTAGGTTCCAAATCACCAATTCTCCGGCAAACCCCATCCATAACCATCCTCTGGAGTCCCGATAGACTGTGCGGACAAAATCATGCCGGAAGGACTGGGTGCCTGCGCGGTTCGTCAAGTAGACCGTATCTTGCATTGTTTTTACATTCAGGATACCTATTCCCGCGTTGGTGGCGGCAAACAGGGAGTCTTTTTGGTCGTAATGCAATTGAAAGGAGCAGCCGATGGCCGGGATGTCCTCGAAGGCTGGCACAGCCTCGTGCGTTTCGGCGTCGAACCTGCATACTCCTCTCCTGATGGAAGCTAACCAGATATTCTTGAAACGGTCCTCTTTGATGTCCCAAATGTTATTGTCCGGCAGATTGGTGTTCTCAGTAGTGAAATGGCTGATTTTCCCGTGGTCGTTGCAGTATAGTCCTTCCAGATAGGTTCCTGCCCATATCCGGTGCCGGGAATCTTCATAAAGGGCTGTGATGCTTTTCGAAGGGATTCCGTCTACGGTCTCATACCAATGGGTGTCCTTTTGTCGGAGCACCCCTTCCCCGTCTGTTCCTAACCATAAGTTTGTCTGTGTATCTTCCATGATTTTCGCTACGCTGCATTCCATTCCCAAGTCCGCTTTCTGAATCCGTTTGGAATGACGGGTGAGGTAAGATATCCCGCTACGGAAGTGCGCCATCCAAAGAATATTATTAGAATCGAGGTACAAACGGACTATATTGCTGCTGCTGAGCGATGACAAATTGAGGCGGTCGTTTTTCTCATTGAAGAATTGACCGCTGTTTTTTTCCAAGATGAATACCCCTTGGTGATCTGTGGCAATCCAAATGTTGCCATTGTTGTCATCCACAATGTCTTGTATTCTGTAATTGTTTGAAGCGGAAGGGATTTCTATCGGCTCTAACTCATCTGAATAGTAACGTTTCCGCCACAATTTGTTCTCTTCTTTCGAATAAATCCATAAGTCATTGCTTTTATCCGCATAGGTGCATAAAATTCTTTTTTCGTTGACTTGCCCTTCTATGTCTTTGGGTTGCTCTTGTTCGGCAAACACACCGCTGTGTATGTCCAGTTTATACCAGGCGTAAGCGGTTGTCAAATAGACTTGCGAATCAACCTTTGTCAAATTCTCCACGTCGGTTGAGAAGGGTAGGGGATAGGCTTTGAATGACTTGTCGCTTTGGAAATAATAGAGCTTATGATCCGCTTCTATCCACAAGTTCTTTTGATTGTCTACAAAAACTTCTTGCAGGTTCGTGCATGAAATTCCCATTTCGTCCAGCACTTGCTTGGCCTCTGTGAATGTATCGGTTTCCCAATCATACACCACGAATCTTCCCATGTCAATCCAAATATTCCCCCACGAATCTTCCACCAGGTTGCTGATGTTGTCTATCGAATAAGGAACATCTTTCTTGAAGAACTTCCTGAAACGGTAACCGTCAAATCGGTTTAACCCATATTCTGTCCCGAACCACATGTATCCGCGGCTATCCTCCAGCATACATAGCACGTGGTTGCAGGAAAGCCCGTCCGAACTGGTAATGTGCCTGAACTGGTAATTCGACAACGATGCCTTAAAATTGGTACCGTAGGCTTGTTCCCAACCCATACCGGCCAAAAGTAAGAGACAACCTATGAAGAAATAGTCGCGGAACGTTTTCATTGCTTCTTTTATTATTATATGGTCAAAGATATTTGATTTGTGTGCAAAGAAAGCATTTCTTTAATTAGGACGTATAGGCTTGAAACAAAAAAGCACGCATTTTGAATGATTTTAGCCCCCTATACACGGAAAGACGCAAATGTTGCGGGTGGATTAAATGTGTCAATGTTTCATTTTTGTTCCCGTTGGACGCTTTTTGAAACAAATGAGCCCTTTGATGTAATCGCTAATCTCTATTTTTGCAGGTGTGAAAAATAAAAAAACAATAATAAAAATGAATATACCATGAAAAGAAAAGCGGTTTTATTTATTATGGTGTCAATGTCTTTAAGCGTTTTCGCTGAAAAGCGGCATACGTTAGTCTCGCCGGATAAACGGATAGAGATTTGTATTGATACGGATACTCAATTACAATGGAGTGTCAAGATGGACGATAAGATTATATTAGCGCCCTCTCGTTTGGGATTCCAGCTGGAAGATGGCAAAATTTTGGGGGACGGGTGTTCTTCTAAAGTAAAGCGTCAGTCTGTCAATGAAACGTTCGATACTCCTTTTTATAGAAAATCTTCAGTTGTCGACCGTTACAACCAATTAATTATCCCGTGCGGCAAGAATGGATTGGCGGAATTCAGGGCTTACAACGATGGCGTGGCCTGCCGGTTCGTTGTAGACTACAAGAAGCCGGTTGCCGTTGTGAATGACTTGTCCGAGTTCGTGTTCCCCATCGATTGCCAGGCCTATATACCTTATATTAATGACAACCGGGGAAATGACCCGTATATGTTTTCGTTCGAGTCTTACTACGACCGTTCTACGCTTTCGGGAATGTATGCGGATTCTTTAGCGGTAACTCCCTTCCTTCTTGAATTGCAGGATAATTATAAAGTACTGCTCATGGATGCGGATATTGAAGACTTTGCCGGCATGTTCTTGAAGAAAGGAGACAAGCCTCATTCTTTGCTTCCGGCATACGCGCCATGTGTGTTGGAAGGAAAAATCGGCGGGTTCAATGAGTTGAATTACATACCGACCAAGCGGGCTGAATACATTGCCGTGCTCGAAGGGAAACGCGAGCTTCCTTGGAAAGCGCTTGTCATCAGCCGCGAAGATAAAGAACTGGCAAACACGGACATGATGTTGCGGTTGTCCTCTCCGTGCAGATTGGATGACGTATCTTGGATTAAGCCGGGAAAAACCGCTTGGGAATGGTGGAACAGCTGCAATTTGAAAGGTGTGCCTTTCAAACGCGGAATAAATACGGAAACTTATAAATATTACATCGATTTTGCGGCCGAGCACCATTTGGAGTATATGCTCATTGACGATGGCTGGAGCCTTCCCGACACCATGCTGGAAGTCAATCCGGATATTGATTTGACGGAATTGGCTGCATACGCCCAATCTAAAAACGTAGGATTGGTATTGTGGGCAAGTTGGAAGAATCTGATTCGTGAGATGGATGAGGCTTTCGAGCGGTATTCCAAGATGGGAATCAAAGGTTTCAAAATAGATTTTTTTGATAGCGATGACCATCGGATGGTAAAAGACATGTATAAAATAGCGGAACGGGCAGCCGACTACCATTTTATATTAAGTTATCACGGCATGAAGGCCAACGGCATGCAGCGTACTTATCCGAATATATTGAGTTTCGAAGGAGTGAAGGGATTGGAGAACTACCGTTGGATATCGCGGCACGATGTGCCCGACTATGAATGCACCTTGCCCTTTATGCGTATGCAGGCAGGACCTATGGATTATACGCCGGGCGGCATGCGCAATGTAAACAGATCCTGTTTTTCTCCGGTCAATGACCAGCCGCGCGTATATGGCACTCGGGCGCATCAGGTCGCTTTATATACTTTGTTTGAGTCTCCCTTGCAAATGTTGTCCGATTCTCCTACTACTTATTTGGAAGAGGATGAGACTTTGGCTTTCCTCAAGCAAATTCCTACCGTTTTCGACGAAACGGTTGTTTTGGACGCTGAGGTGGGGAATCACATCGTGGTAGCCAAGCGGAAAGGCGACATCTGGTACATCGGTGGAATCACCGACTGGGACGCCCGTTCGATAGACATTGACCTGAGTTTCCTGCCTCAGGGAAGTTATCAGGCGCAAATATTCGCTGACGGGATCAATGCCGACTTTGACGCGACCGATTATGTTTATACTGAACAAAACGTCCGTTCCTCCGACCGCTTACAGGTTCACATGCAACCCGGTGGTGGATGGGCCGCCATACTAAAACCTTAGATAAGTTGAAATCAGATAAAAATAATCTTTAGTTTACTTAAATATGAAAAACCAAAAAGCAAATCGTGTAAGAGCGTGGCTGGTCTTCATTCTGATGTCGTTATTAGTGGGCATCGGCAGAGCAGAAGCGCAAGAACGGCTGACCGTTACCGGTACGGTGGTCAGTGAGGCTGACGGCGAACCATTGATTGGTGTCAACATCAGGGAAGAAGGAACAACGAACGGAACCATCTCCGATGTGGACGGTAAATTCTCGCTTCAGACCCGGAAAGGAATCAAATTGGAATTCAGTTTCATCGGTTTCCTGACCGAAACTGTGGAGGTTACCGGCCCGGTAATCAATGTGTCTTTGAGAGAAGACAGCGAAATGTTGGACGAAGTAGTGGTCATCGGTTATGGTACAATGAAAAGAAGCGACCTGACAGGTGCCGTGGCTTCCGTTTCGGCAGAAGAAATCAGCAAAACGGTCGCTACGTCTTTGGACCAGGTGTTGCAGGGACGTGCGGCGGGTGTAGCGGTCACCCAAAACTCAGGCGCACCCGGTGGAGGTATCTCAGTCTCTATCCGTGGAACAAACTCTTTGAGCGGTAACGAACCGTTGTACGTGATAGATGGTATACCAGTATCCGGTTCTACGGGCGACAATTCAAGTGCCTTGTCCAACATCAACCCGGCGGACATCGTGTCTATGGAGGTATTGAAGGATGCTTCGGCAAGTGCCATCTACGGGTCACGCGCTAGCAACGGTGTCGTATTGATTACGACCAAGCGAGGTGAAGAAGGAAAAAACAAGTTTTCCTACCAAGGATATTACGCCTTGCAGCAACTGCCTAAAAAGTTGGATGTGATGAATCTGCGCGAATTTGCGCAATACCGTAACATGTTGTCAGAGATTTCATCGGCTTACGGTACCAACTCTTTCTTTGAAGACGTGTCCATATTGGGTGAAGGAACAGACTGGCAAGGCGAATTGTTCCGCACCGCTCCTATGCAGAGCCATCAAATCAGCTTGTCGGGTGGTAGCGATAAGTTCCGCTATATGCTGTCGGGAGCTTATCTGTCGCAAGACGGTATTGCCATTGGTTCAGGCTTCGACCGTCTCACCTTCCGTACCAATTTGGACAATAACCTGACCAAATGGCTTACGATGGGCGTAAACGCTTCTGTGGCTTACTCCAAACAAAACAATACCATCGACAACAACGGTATTATTGAAACAGCCATTCAGCAAACGCCCGAGACACCGGCGCGCAATCCTGACGGTACGTTCGGTACACAGGCTCCTAACATGTATGGCACTTACTATCCGAACCCGATTGAGCAAGCGTTGCAGCGCGAGAACTACAATAAGAACTTGGACATCTATGCCAATATGTTTGCCGAGTTTAAAATATGGAAAGGATTGAGCTTCCGGTTAGAATACGGAGGAAGTTTTTACTACAACACTTCTTATTCGTTCACTCCGTCGTATGATTATGATACATATACGCAGCAATCGTATGGTTCACGTAGTGCAGGTAACGGTTTCAGTACGACGTTCAAGACCTATCTGAACTATAACGGGACTTTCGGCAAGCATACGGTAGGAGCCATGGCAGGTCATGAAGCGCAAGAAAGCGGCTGGGAATCGCTGTCGGGCAGCAGAACGGGCTATCTGTTCAACACCATTCACGAGTTGGATTCCGGCGATGCGAATACGGCTTTAAACAGCAGCAGTCGGGGGAGTTGGGCGATGGAATCCTATTACGGACGTCTGAATTATTCGTTTGACGACCGTTACCTGATTACCGCTACGGTCCGTGCGGACGGTTCAAGTAACTTGGGACGGAACAACCGCTGGGGAGTTTTCCCTTCCGTAGCCTTGGCATGGAAGATAAGCAGCGAGAAATTCATGAAAGGTTTTGAGAATTTGAGCGGTTTGAAGCTACGTGCAGGATGGGGACTGGTAGGTAACCAGAACGCCGGTTCCTATGCTTACGGAACGAAAATGAGTACGGCTACTTCCGTGAGAGGAACAGGATTTTATGCGAGCAACTATCCGAATGAAAACCTGAAATGGGAAGAGACGGAAGCCTATAATGCGGGATTGGATATAACCTTGTTCAACAACCGGATTGAACTGATTCTCGATGCTTACTTGAAGCGTACTGATAACCTGATTATGCAGGCGTCGCTTCCGTCTTACGTAAACGGCATCATCTCGTCCCCATACGTCAATGCGGGCGCTATGGAGAACAAAGGTTTTGAAATCACGTTGAACACCGTCAATGTCTCGTCTAAGGATTTTACTTGGCAAACCGGAATTACTTTCTCGCTCAATCGCAATAAAGTGACAAAACTGTATACGGAAACGGCCGGTATCCAAGGAGATACGGACGGAGAAACCTATACTTATACCTTGGTGGGTCAACCTGTGGGCCAATTCTATGGCTACAAAATGCTGGGAATATTCATGTCGGAAGCAGATTTCTACCAAAAAGACGCCAACGGTTACCCGATTTATGACAACCAGGGAAACCCAAAGCCGGTTGCTTTGCCTGAAGGTATGACGATAGACAAAGACCAAATATGGGTAGGCGACTACATTTGGCAAGACTCGAACGGCGACGGAGTGATTGACGAAAAAGACCGTGTGTTTTTAGGAGACCCCAATCCGAAATTCACGTTTGGTATCAACAATACCTTTACTTACAAGAATTTCGATTTGAACATCTTCCTGACCGGCGCTTATGGAAACAAAGTGTATAACTGCCTGCGCAGGGATTACTTGAATCCGGGATATTCAGGCGCATTGACAGATGCACTCGGTTTTGCCCAAGTAGGCATGATAGATCCCAACGGCAGCGACCGCGACATCAGTAATGTATATGTTGTCAATCCGAATCCTACTACCCATCGTGTCACGGAACTCAATGCGAATACCAATGATCGTTTGAGCGACGCGTACATTGAGGATGCTTCTTATTTGCGTGCGAAAAACATTTCTTTGGGATATACCTTCCCCAGGAAACTGATATCCAAATGGGGTATAGACCAGTTGCGTGTGTATGTCAATGTGCAGAATGCTTTTACGATAACCGGATATAAAGGATATGACCCGGAAGTCGGAGCGCAGAATCAAAATGTATTGTTAAGAGGTATCGACAATGCCCGTTATCCGACTCAACGGATTTGGACATTCGGGCTGAACCTTGACTTTTAACCTGTTTAAACTGTTTCAATCATGAAGAATTTACTTAAATATATAGGTATAGCAATTCCTTTCTTAGGGCTGACCGCTTGCGGTGATGATTTCTTAGAGCGAATACCGGAAGGGCAATACGTGGAAGACACTTATTACATGTCGGATGACGCGTTGGATGCCGCTACTGAACCTTTGTATAACCGGGCTTGGTTTGACTACAACAAGCGTCCGGCTGTGGCTGTCGGTTCACTGATGGCAAACGATGCCTATAATCCTTGGATGAGTCCGGAGTTCACCACTTTCCAGGTGACCGCTTTGCATGCCAACCTTTCCGATACGTGGAAAGCTTTTTATTCTGTCATCACGATGGCAAATTCCGTCATCACCGCCGTAGAAACGAAATGTGGACCCGATGTCACGGAAGAAGCGAAGGCACGTACCATTTCCGAAGCGCGTCTGATGCGGGGGGTGGCTTATTTCTATATGGTACGTCTGTGGGGTAATGTCATTTTGTTCGAGAACAATCAGGATATTGTAAACAATCCGGTTCGTCCCTTGAATAAGGCTGTAGATGCGTTTCGTTTCATTATCAACGATTTGACCTATGCAGCCGAGCACTTGCCGGAGATTCCGGTTACGGGAAAGGCTTCCAGTTGGGCGGCCAAAGCCATGTTGGCTAAAGTGTACTTATGCCGTTCCGGTTGGGAAAAGAACGACGGTTCCCGCGATGCCGCTGATTTGGAGAAGGCCAAGGAATATGCGTTGGACGTATGCCAGAATTCCGGCATCGAGTTGTTGGAGAATTATGCCGACCTGTTTAAGTATTCGGGCAACAACAACCGGGAGTCCTTGTTGGCTATGCAATGGGTGGAAAACGGTGAATGGGGCGTCTGCAACACATTGCTTGCCGACATCGCTTTCGGTCCGGAAGTTACCGGAGGTGTGAATGTATGGGGAGGTGGCCTGAGTGCTTCCGTTGACATGCTGAAACTTTATGAAGTAGCCGATACCATCCGGCGAGACGCCACTTTCTTTACCGAAGGAGCTTATTATGATTATATTTGCACGAATGAAGGCGGCTATCGTTACGAAGGCACTTCGGCACCGGTCAAGAAAGGAGTCATAGGAGGCAGTGAGGATAACGGCGGCATCTATATCGCGTCGATGAACTGCCCTATAAACACCTATATTCTCCGTCTGGCTGACACCTACTTGACGTTGGCGGAAGCCTGTTTAGGCAACGATGAAGTGTTGACCGGCGGGGTAGGTTTGGAATACTTCAACAAAGTGCGTGCCCGTGCCAAGGTAAGCGAAAGAAGCCGCATCACGCTTGATGATATTATCAAAGAGCGGAGAATAGAGTTCGCTATGGAATATTGCAATTGGTATGACATGGTCAGTTGGTATAGCTGGAAGCCGACCAAGATGCTGGCTTATTTCAACAACCAGCATCGCGGATGGAGAGCTTCCAACATCAAGGCTGTGGATAACAGGGTATTGCATTTTTATGTGGAAAATGACCTCTCCTCGGAAGAAACTGAGTGGGGAGATATCGAGCCTTCGTTCGCTATCAACGTAACGGCGGATAATATCTTCCTGCCTTATCCGGAAAGCGACGTGATTCAGAATCCACTTCTCAACGAGCCTCCGGTTGATTACGATTTTGGCGATGAGGAGGAAGTCGTGGGAGAAGAAGAGTAAAATCATAGCGTGCGGATTGTAGTACGAAAATAAAGTCTTAAAGCATAAAATGAATGACATGAAAAATATAGTTTACATACTGTTGGGTTGTATCGTTTTTGCGGTGTGCGGCCTTCTGACGTCCTGTTCAAAAGACGATGCGGCAGATAAAATGCCGGTTATTACGGGAGTACGTTTGATAGACCCCGCTTTGGCGGACAGTACGTTCACGGAGTGTACTGCCGGAACGAACATCGTCCTGATGGGGCGCAATCTGGGTTCTACGTATGAGATTTACATTAACGACCAGAAGGTGAGTTTCCAAGGTACGTTTGTGACCGATAACAACATCTTGTTGACAATTCCGTCTGACATCAAGCTTACCGGCACAAATCCGGATTTGAAAGACGAGATTCGGGTTGTCACGCGCGAAGGAATCGCCGTTTATCCTTTCCACATCAATGCCTGGGGATGTTCCATTTCTTCTATGCAAGCCAACTTCCCGTTAAGCGCAGGAGATGAAATCGTGTTGTATGGAAGTAATTTCATTGACGTAGAACGGGTATATTATACCGATACAGACCCTTACGCTACCGGCAGCGGTAGCGGCAGCTCTACCGAGGATAAAGAGTGGTGGGAAATAGCGGATGAAGAACTGGAACAAAGCGATACGAGAATCATTGTAACGCCGATAGTGGAAACCGATTTGGAATATTGGGTAGAAAACGAAGGCGCCGAAATGCATCTGATTTTGCCCGAGACCTTGAAAGAAGTAGGTTGGATCATGGTAAAGACCCACACGGGGGAAGCTTCTACCATCTTATATACCAACGCGTCGGTTCCGGTTATCAGGAAAATCAATTCGGATATGCCGATTGTCGGCTCTACCGTGAAAATAGACGGAGAAGGATTTGTTGGTATCCTGAGCATCAGCATAGGTAACAACGAAGTAGTAATTCCGGCATCGGATATTACGATTTCCGAAGAGGAGACTCATTTGGAATTTGTCATGCCCCAAGCGCCGGAGAAAGGCGGGACGCTGACCATACAGACCATTGCCGGAAGCGATGTCATACCCTTCTATGAGACCATTCATGTGCTTGCCGATATGGATGGAAAAGGCGGTCAGGACTGGGGTGGTGCCGTTGCGGTGGAAGGTGACGGGGAGAATCCGCCTTACGTGACTACCGGAGTTTGCTTGGGCATAGACGCTGATTTCAATTTGGACGAACCGTACTGGTGGAATGCCGGCCGATTGGCGTTCAACGGCATTGTCTTGCCTTCCGATATTTCTTCCACGACGGACTTGTCGAAACTGGAATTAAGATACGAAGGCTATTATGCCCAAAGGTTTGTCAATGTCAACTTTAAGTTCGAGTTTTGGCCCGAACAACGGATAGACTATCAGCCGCAAAGCATTTATACAGGTGACTTGATTGAGGGTGAATGGGCTACTTATTCTATTCCGTTCCAGTCTTTTGTAAGCAATGCTTCCAATTATGGTGAATTGATGGACAATTTGGCAGAGACTGGAGCTACAGCCATTTTCCATCCCGAATCGAACACCAGCGGTGTGCCGGAGCATGTACAGTTCTATATCGATAACGTGAGAATTTATGTAAATGAATAATGAATTTGAAAAATAAGGCCATGAAACAATTCAAATTTAAAGTAATAAGCCTGCTGCTATGTATGCTGACAATGGTGGTGACAGGCTGTAAGGATGAGGAAGAGGCGATTTTCAATGCCGACGAACAGGAAAGCGTAGGGCTTACCGTATCTTCCAAAGGAATCATGATAGATAGAAATGGCGGGACAGCCACCATTACCGTATCTTCTGAATACTACTGGAACATTTACGGAGGAGCGGACTGGTGCGAACTGAGCTCGAATTCCGGCAATCCGGGTGAGACGTGTGAGATAACGATTACCGCCGGAAAGAATGAAGGAGCAACGGCGCGTTATGTCACGCTCTACGCAAGGTCTGGGTTCGACAAAATAGATATCTCAGTTCTCCAGCCGGGAGCCAACTACGTGGAACCGGACCAAACAGAAATGGAAACAGATATATTCGATTTGATTTACAGCATCACCAACGGATGGAACTTAGGAAACACCATGGAGGCATGGGTCAGTTGGGATTTGAATAATGAAGCATTCGGCACAGGTGAGTCGATGGAAACAGCATGGGGAAATCCGGCCGCCACGCAGGAACTGATAGACTGTGTGTATGAGCACGGTTTCCGGGGAATCCGCATTCCTTGCAAATGGGACGTCTATTATATGGACATGAAAGATCCTGCGGCAGTGGATTACAAGATTCATCCCAATTGGTTTAAACGTATGCGGGAAGTGGTGGATTACTGCATGAAGTATCCCGACCTGAAAGTGCTGATGAACACCCACAATGGCGACTGGGACAGAGCTTGCATGGAGGATTCGGTGTCGAAATACGAACCCATCCTGTTTAAAGTGTGGACACAGATTGCTGAGAATTTCAGGGATTATGACGAGCGGCTGATGTTTGGTACGGTGAACGAGCCTGGGGCGGAAACGGCGGAACAATGCGCGGTGCTGTGCAAATACGAGCAGGCAAGTATCAACGCGATACGGAGTACCGGCGGAAGAAACGCCCATCGTGTCATTGTGTATCAGGCTCCCAATACGAATTTCGAACTGTCGCTTTCGACCATGAAGATGCCGGTCGACTACATTGCCGACCGCTTGGCCATGGAAGTCCATTTCTATGCACCTTCTACATTTTGTATGCTCGAAGACGCTTCGTGGGGATATGCAGCCTATTTTTGGGGAAACAATTATTTGCAAGAACCGGTAAACGGCATCGACCGCAATTCGTACTATAACGAAGAATACATTGACGGCCTGTTCCCGCAGATGAAGGAAAAATTCTTCGACAACGGCATTCCTGTCATTGTAGGAGAATACGGCGCGAGCCTGAAAACGTTCGACTCGCCTACTTTGCAGGAGATTCATAATAAGTCATACGTCTATTACCATAAATATGTGGTTGAAAACCTGAAGAAATACGGGATGGTGCCTTTCTTGTGGGACAACGGAAGCCTGTTTGACAGAAATACTTATGAGATTAAACAAGAACTGCAGTGGGAAGGCATTAAGGTAGCGTTTGATACCGCATACCCCTATCGGGCGAAATAAAAATTTGAAATATACTATATTTGTTTAATTAAAAAAGAACTTTTATCATGAAAACGAAAAGTTTACTTTGGTTATCAGCAGCTGTTTTGCTCATGACCGCAGCATGTGCGAACGACGAGGAGAGTTCCATTATTTCTTCTCTACCCATTCAGTTCAGTGCAGGCATCACGTCGACCCGTGTGAGCGGCGATGCCTGGGAAGTGAATGACAAAATCGGTATCTCCATGAGCGGTAACGAGATTACTGCCGTAGAGAATGTGCCCTATGTATTGCAGACGTTGAACGGACAATTTCAGGCGGAAAGCAATGCGCTTCAGTTCCCTAGTCCGGCAAGCGATGTGACTTTCCATGCGTATTATCCATATAGTGCGGAAGTGGCAAGCAATACGTTGGTTTTTAATGTGGACGGAAAGACAGATGTTTTATGGGCGGAAAAAACGGTTGCCGCTGCCGACCAGACCTCCAATACGGTGGAGCTGACTTTTGCGCACGTTTTGAGCCAAGTTACCTTAAGAACAGCAGGGTTCCCCGATGACATTACCGTCACGCTGTCGGGCAATGACTACAGCCAGGCTACCCTGAATATTGCGGACGGTACGGTAGCGGGCGCCGGTTCGGCCGGAACGGTTTCCATTCCGTTGGTAAATACGGGCAACTATGAGTATTCCGCTATTATATTGCCGGTCTCGGGCGCAGACAAGACGTTGACCATTCAGTCTGCTTCTACCGGCGAGACATGGGAATACCAGCTTTCTTCGGTCACTTATGACGAAGCGCATAAATACATTTATACGGTCAGCGCGGGGGCGGGTGTTGTCATCAAAGACAACATTACGCAATGGATACCAGGCGAACCGGAAAACTTGGACGACCCGACTGATCCGGATCCGGAACCCGGAATTGACCCTGAGCCGGGAGCTGTGGAAGGCGAAATTGCCAAACTGCTGGTTGGAAAGACGTATAAACCGGACATCAACTATTTCTATGACATGCTGAACGCAGATGGCGGAGGCGGTTATACTTACGATAACGGCAACGGATTCGGTGATAATGTAGATGGTAACTGGAAATGGAATGCAACATTATTGGATCAATCTCAAAAATCAAGCATTAAGTTCTATGCCGGTTCTAATGGACAACTTTTAGCTGACGCGGTAGATGCCGGAACAGCGAAAAACGGAATAACCGTTACGGTAGATGACAATGCTAAAACACTGACGTTCTCTCAAGCGCCTTTCACCTACACTTGGCATTTCTCTGAAGATTGGGTCGGAGGCTATGTCAAAGGAGGAACAAATCCTCAACCCGGAAAAGAAGGAACTGTTTGGATGTTGTTTGCGCAAGACCCGACTTATGATTCCGGCTCTTTCATTTTGAGTAAGAATGTAGAGAACGTAAACGATTTATTTACGGGTGATAAAATGCATTGGGGATACCAGTCACAAGAGACCGAAGGCGATCCGACAATCGGTCATCGGGTGATTAACTTTGTTAAAGAATAACAAGCATAAAAGGAAAGATTGATTGGCAGGATAACGTTTTTACTATTATAACAAGAATCAATGTTTAATTTTTTAATAAAAATATGATGAAAACAAGAAATATATTCTGGTTATCAGCAGCAGCTTTGCTTATGACCGCATGTACCAATGAAGAAAACAGTCCGATGAACCCTTCTTCCATGCCTATCAGGTTCGATGCCGGCATCGCAGCCGCAACCCGCGTGGCAGACGGACAATGGGAAACCGGTGACAAGATTGGCGTTTCAATGAGAGGCGAAGCAATCACCGCAGAGGAAAACATTCCCTACGTGGCAGGTTCTACAAGCGGCGATTTTTCCGCAGAAAGCACGGCGCTTAAATTCCCCGATCCGGCAAGCGATGTGACCTTCTATGCGTATTATCCCTATAGCGAGGGCCTTAGCGGCGACAACTTGACTTTTGCGGTAGACGGAAAGACCGATGTGCTGTATGCAACCCCCCAACCAGTTGCTGCCGATGCACAGACATCTAACACGGTAGAACTAAGCTTTAATCATGCTTTAAGTTTGGTTACATTGAATACAAGCGGCTTCCCGGAAGATATAGAGGTGACTTTGTCGGAATCGTATAGCGACGCGACTTTGAATATAACGACCGGTGCAGTGACAGGAAACACATCGGCAGTTGTCTCCATTCCGCTTGAAAAGACTGTGGACAATGTTTACTCTGCCATCATGCTTCCGTGTACAAGCCAAAGCAAGACATTGACCATCAAATCGCTTTCGGAAAGCAAGCAATGGGAATATACGTTGACCGCCAACTACACAGGAGGATATCAATATACTTATAACGCTACCCTCACAGACGAGTCTGCCATACAATTGACAGCCAATCAAATCGCTGTATGGACGCCCGCAGCAGAAGAAGATCTGCAAGGAGTGACGGAAACTGAAATCGAACTGACCATTGCGCAATATTTAGCCGGAAAAACTTTTGTGCCGAACATGAACTATTTCTATGATTCACTGGGTGAAGACGGGAATGGTTGGCTTAACAATCCGGATACCTATTTTGGCGAGCATATAGGTAATCCTAATCCTTGGGACCAATACTTGTATAATGGTTGTAAAATAGCGAGCATCAGTTTCTATTATGATGAAAAAAATGAAAAGCTTATGGCTAATTCAGTGAATGCTATAGGAGACAACAAGGATCAAACAGAAGCTATAGACGGCATTGAAGTGACAATAGATGAAGCGAATAGGAGATTAACTTTTTCTAAAGAACCATTTAATTATAATTGGATATTCACCGAAATATTGGATCCTACTAAATCAGATGTTACATATTGGCAGTTGATAGCACATACCGGGGGTAGCAATTACAATGTAGACTTCACCAGTACTCCTATTAAAGATTTCTTCAAGGACGACCAGCTTCACTTAACTTATTGGAATGGAGGTAACAACAATTGCTATTTTGTAGTAAACTTTGTTCAAAAAGAAATATCTGAAACAGCAGCTGAATAGTAAAACAGATTAGTTGACAGGGCTGCCAACTTGGAAAGTGCCAAAAGTTTCCCGTTCTGTTTCTCCCCAAAGAGATAACGGACTTTTGGCATCTTTCCGTTTGGAAAGAAAGCCGGGAAGTCAATCTGAAAATCCGGGTGTAAGAGCCCTATTCATTTCAATAATATAATTGACTCCGTAGAACGATTAGTAATCGTGCACGTGTACGATTAGTAATCGTAACGCGTGACGATTAGTAATCGTGCTGCATGACGATTACTAATCGTGTCGAGTAGACAGTTATATGGCTGTGCGTAACATGACAACCGATTTCCCTGACAGCTCCAGTAAATACTCATAAGCAAACTATAATTGAAAAACTCTTTAATACTTTCTTTTTATGACAAAACAACCTCTATTGGCTCTTTTGATAGCCTTGCTCTTCGCATGTTGCGGCTCATCGAAAGGCTATGCGCAGCGCGAACGGATTCTTTTGGATGAAGACTGGCTGTTCGCTTTCGGTAACGCCGCTTCACCGGAAAAGGATTTCGGATGCGGTACGGAATATTTCAACTACCTGACCAAGGCGGCTTCCGTACACAACGAAGGCCCCTATTCGTTGAAGTTCGACGAGAAAAAGTGGGGAAAGGAATGGAAGCGTGTAGACCTTCCGCACGACTGGGTGGTAGACCTGCCTTATTCCCGTGAAGCCAGCTATAGCCACGGGCACAAGCAAGTGGGCTACAAATTCCCTGAAACCAGCGTGGGATGGTACCGCAAGTTCATTACCGTTCCGGCATCGGACAAGGGACGGCATTTGTACCTGCAGTTCGACGGTATCTTCCGCGACGCGCGCATTTGGGTAAACGGTTTCTACTTGGGGCATGAGCCCAGCGGCTATGCCACTCAAGTTTACGACATTTCCGAGTACCTCAACTATGGGGAGAAAAACCTGATTACCGTCCGTGTGGACGCCACCTTGGAAGAAGGATGGTTCTACGAAGGGGCCGGCATCTACCGCCATGTTTGGCTGAACAAGACCGCCCCGTTGCATGTCGCTCCCTTCGGTACCTTTATCCACAGTCAGATGGAAGCCCCGTACGACCGTGCCCGGCTGACTATCGAGACCGAAATAACCAATTCGGGACTGGAAGCGGCGTCTTGTCGGTTGCGCCATACCCTGCTGGACGCGGACGGCAAGGAAGTGAAAACTTGCGTCAAAGAAAGCGGGATTGTAGAAGCCAAACTGACACAAACGGTCGTTGCCGGGATGGAGGTGGAACGTCCGCGCCTGTGGAGCGTGGATACACCTTATTTATATAAGGTACGCACCGAAGTGTTCCAAGGCGAACAGTTGGCTGATACCTATGTCACTACCATCGGTTTCCGGGACATCGACTTCGACGCCAACCAAGGACTCCTGCTCAACGGCAAACCCTTGAAACTGAAAGGATTCAACATGCATCAGGATCATCCCGGAGTGGGTGCCGGCATTCCGGATGCCCTGCAGGAGTATCGCCTGAAGCAGTTGAAGAAGCTCGGGTGCAACGCTTACCGTGCTTCACATAACCCGATGACTCCGGAAATGCTGGACGCGTGTGATCGTCTGGGTTTTCTGGTAATAGCGGAAAACCGTCTGACGGGTGTCAACGAAGAGCATATCCGCCTGCTGGAGCGGATGATCAAGCGCGACCGTAACCATCCGAGCATCATGCTGTGGAGCAGCGGCAACGAGGAATGGGGCATGGAATGGAGCGAACAAGGCGAACGGGTCATCGCCTCCATGCGTGAGTATTGCCATCGGATAGACCCTACCCGACCCATGACGGTCGCTTCCAGCGGGGGACCTACCGTATTGGTGCCGGCAGACGTAGCGGGATATAATTACCTTCTTCAGAATCCGATAGACAAATACCGCACGGAATATCCGCAACGCATAGGCTTGGGCTCGGAAGAAACCACCGGCTGCGGAACCCGTGGCGTCTACTTCACGGATGCCGCCAAGGGACACATGGCAGCCTTGAACCGCACGCCTGATGAAAAAGACGGCACGGTGAACCGCATCGAACGCGGGTGGAAGTTTTATGACGAGCGTCCGTGGCTGTGCGGACTGTTCTATTGGACCGGATTTGATTATCGCGGCGAGCCTGTTCCGATGAGCTATCCGGCAACCGGTTCGCAGTTCGGTATCCTGGACTATTGCGGATTTCCGAAAGATGAAGCCTACTATCTGAAGTCATGGTGGACGGACGAACCGGTGCTGCACATCCTGCCTCACTGGAACCTGGAAGGACATGAAGGCGACAGCATCGACGTGTGGGTGTACAGCAACTGCGATGAAGTGGAACTGACGGTCAACGGAAAGAAACTGGGACGTAAAGAGATGCCCAAGAACGGACATTTGGCATGGAAAGCGGTTTATCAGCCCGGCACGGTGAAAGCTACAGGCTACAAGGATGGCAAACGCCAGTTGGTACGGACAGTCCGTACCGCGGGAGAGCCGGAACGCATCATCCTCTCTGCCGATCGTGACTCTATCGCGGCGGACAACCGGGACGTGTGCGTGGTGCGGGTGGAACTTCAGGACAAGAAGAAGAACTTCACTCCCACCGCCTGCGTGCCGCTGAAACTGACTGTGGAGGGTCCGGCGCGAATCTTGGGAGTAGGCAACGGCGACTCCGCTTATCAGGACTCGGAGCGTCCTGCTGACCGGAATGCGCGCGCCTATCAGGTGAAGACATTCAACGGTCTTGCCCAAGTGCTTTTGCAAAGTATGGACGCCGAAGGTACCGCTACGCTGACGGTAGAAGGCGAAGGATTGGAGCCGGCGGTTTACACGGTGTCGTGCGTCCGGTAGTCTCTCACTTTGATTCTATAAATCCGTATGAGACATTCAATATTGATGAAAGCGGTTTTTTGTTCGCTTTTGCTTCAGATAAATGTCTGGTTGGGCGTGGCCCAACCAGACCCTGTGCCTCGTCTGACCGTGGCTGTCTTAGGAGATTCTTATTCGACGTTTGACGGATACATCCCCGCAGGCAACCAAACCTACTACAGCGCTTCCGATTGGGCCAAAACGGGAGTGACGGATGTAAAGCAAACCTGGTGGTGGCAAGTGGTGGAGAAGGGCGGTTTCAAGCTGGGAGTAAACGATTCGTTCGGCGGTGTGTTGGAAAGCCATGCGCAGCGTGAACGGATTCTTTTGGATGAAGGTTGGCTGTTCGCTTTCGGCAACGCCGCTTCACCGGAAAAGGATTTCGGATGTGGTACGGAATATTTCAACTACCTGACCAAGGCGGCTTCCGTACACAACGAAGGCCCCTATTCGTTGAAGTTCGACGAGAAGAAGTGGGGGAAAGAATGGAAGCGTGTAGACTTGCCTCACGACTGGGCAGTAGACTTGCCGTTTTCGCCCGAAGCCAGCCATAGCCATGGCTATAAGACCATCGGACACAAATATCCCGAAACAAGCGTAGGATGGTACCGCAAGTTCATTACCGTTCCTGCATCCGACAAGGGACGCCACCTGTATCTGCAATTCGACGGCATTTTCCGTGACGCACGTGTATGGGTAAACGGTTTCTATTTGGGACACGAGCCCAGCGGTTATGCCACCCAAATCTATGACATCTCCGAGTACCTCAACTACGGAGGGGAGAATTTGATAACAGTCCGTGTAGACGCGACATTAGAAGAAGGATGGTTCTACGAAGGAGCCGGCATCTACCGTCATGTCTGGCTGAACAAGACAGCTCCGCTACACGTCGCTCCTTTCGGCACTTTTGTCCATAGTGAGATGGAGGCGCCTTACGATCGTGCCCGGCTGACGATTGAAACGGAAGTGACCAATTCAGGATTGGAAACGGTCTCATACCGGCTCCGGCATACCCTGTTGGATGCGGACGGCAAGGAAGTGGAAAACTGCGTGCTGGAAGGTGGAGCGCTGGAAGCCAAAGTAACCCAAAATACCATTGCCGGGATGGAGATTGAGCGTCTCCGTCTGTGGAGCGTAGATACACCTTATTTATATAAGGTACGTACTGAAGTGTTTCAAGGTGATAAGTTGACAGACGTCTATATGACAGACATCGGTTTCCGGGACATCGACTTTGACGCCAATCAAGGGATTTTGCTTAACGGCAAACCCCTGAAGCTAAAAGGAGTGAATATGCACCAAGACCATCCGGGAGTAGGGGCTGCCATACCCGATGCTGTGCAGATATACCGCTTGTCTCAATTGAAGAAGTTCGGCTGTAACGCTTACCGTGCTTCCCATAACCCCATGACACCTGAACTATTGGACGCTTGCGACCGCTTAGGCTTCTTGGTGATTGACGAAAACCGGCTGACGGGTGTAAATGAAGAACACATCCGCTTGTTGGAACGGATGATAAAACGTGACCGGAACCATCCGTGCGTCATGTTGTGGAGCGTGGGCAATGAAGAGTGGGGTATGGAATGGAGCGAACAGGGGAAACAGGTGATTGCCTCCATGCGTGAATATTGCCATCGCATTGACCCCTCACGGCTTATGACCGTGGCTTCGAGCGGCGGACCTGCCGTATTGGTCCCGGCTGACGTTGCAGGCTATAATTACCTTCTGCAAAACCCGATAGACAAATACCGCACGGAATATCCGCAGCGGAAAGGCATAGGCACAGAAGAAATCAGCGGGTGCGGAACCAGAGGAATCTATTTTGATAACACTTCCAAAGGATATATTGCCGCCCTCAACCGTACTCCCGATGAAAAAGACGGAACGCTGAACCGTATCGGACGCGGATGGAAATTCTATGACGAACGCCCTTGGCTTGGAGGCTTGTTCTATTGGATTGGCTTCGATTTCCGTGGAGAACCCAAACCGATAGGCTATCCGCAAACAGGCACACACAAAGGAATCTTCGATTATTGCGGCTTCCCCAAAGATGAAGCCTACTATCTGAAGTCGTGGTGGACGGAAGAACCCGTGCTGCACATCTTCCCTCATTGGAATTTGGAAGGACACGAGGGGGACAGCGTGAGCGTATGGGCATACAGTAATTGTGATGAAGTGGAACTCATCGTAAACGGGAAAAAACTCGGACGCAAGCCGATGCCGAAGAACGGACATCTTTCATGGGAAACGGTTTATCGTCCCGGAACGGTAAAAGCAATCGGATACAAGAACGGGAAACGCCAATTGGTGCAAACAATACGTACCGCAGGAAAACCGGAGCGCATCCTACTGACTGCCGACCGGGACACCATACAGGCAGACAATCGGGATGTATCGGTTATCAATGTGGAGCTTCAGGATAAGGGAAAGAACTTCACTCCGACAGCTTGTGTACCTTTGAAGCTGACAGTTGACGGTCCGATACGCATCTTGGGAGTAGGCAACGGAGATCCCGCTTATAAGGATGGTGAACGTCCGGCAGACCGGGATGCCCGGACTTATCAGGTAAAGACCTTTAACGGACTTGCCCAGATATTGCTGCAAAGTACCAATGAAAAAGGAACGGCTGTTTTGAGTGTAGAAAGCGAAGGAACTGAAGTCTCCACATATACGATTCATATAAACTGAAAGTGAGGTATTCATTTAAAAAGAAACATTATGATGAAGAAAACCATTTTATTATTCATGCTTGTCTGCCTGTTGCCTTTCGTTGGTTTCGCGCAGACTTTTGATACAATGAAGAAATACCGGATTTGCACGCCCGGCGGTCTATCACTGGAAATCCGAAATAATGGAAATTCCGGGACAGAAATTGTGTTAGGTAAGCAAGACAACACAAAGGAAAGCCAGATATGGTGTTTGGCTCCGTCTGAAATTAAAGGACGCTATTACATCGCCAATCCGTCGCTCCTGCAAAGCATCGGAAACGGCGGAAAAGGTGCGACGGAATGCCCAGTGGTGATGTGGGAGACCATTCATGAAAACACCCTGGAGGAATGGACCATAGAAGAATATCCGGACGGAAGCCGAAGCTTTCTGAGCGCAGCCACGGGCTATTGCCTTGGATATGCGAAAGAAGAAGAAGGCGCGCCCGCGCTCCATAAGGCTCTTAACGCTGGACAAGGTGCTTGCAAATGGTATCTGGTGGAATCGGACTTGCAACTCAAGCCACGTGCGGTAAGCAACAAGAACGACTGGGAAAACCAGCATATCTTCCAACGCAACAAGGAAAAAGGCAGAACAACTTTCATCCCCTTTGCCAATACAGAAGAAATGGTTGCTGACCCTACTTATAAGACTCCATGGGAACGCACAAACTCTTCGCGCTACATGCTTCTGAGCGGCAACTGGAAGTTCCATTGGTCGAAACAACCATCCGAACGTCCCGCTGATTTTTATAAGACAAACTATGACGTGTCCGATTGGGAAGAAATTCCCGTCCCGTCCTGTTGGGAGATGCTTGGTTACGGAACACCTATCTATACCAACCAGACTTATCCTTTCCGCAACAATCCTCCTTTCATAGAACCGGTGCAATGGTACACGGCTGCGGAAGAGCCCAATGCGGTTGGCTCATACCGTCGCGACTTTACGCTTCCGGCAGACTGGAAGGGGAAAGAAATTTTCCTTCACTTCAATGGCATCTATAGTGCGGCATATATTTGGATAAACGGAAAGCGTGTCGGCTATACGCAAGGAGCCAACAATGACTCGGAGTTCCGCGTCACGAAGTATGTCAAGCCGGGCAAGAACGTAGTTGCAGTGGAAGTTTACAGATGGTGTGATGGAAGCTACTTGGAAGACCAGGACATGTTCCGCATGAGCGGCATCCATCGCGATGTCTATTTAGTGGCAACACCCCAAGTAAGCCTGCGTGATATCCGGCTGGCTTCCTCTTTTGACGACAGGTTAGAAAACGCGGAGCTGGAGATAGAGGCGGAACTGCGTAATTACGGAAAGAAACGTGCAGCGGCACAAGTGCGTGTCACCTTGTTGGATGCTGAAAACAAACAGGTTGGCGTACTGACCGTGCCAGTTGCGCAAATGGCTTCAGGGGAGGAGTCGGTACGTAAGGGTACGATAAAGGTGGAAAAACCGATGCTGTGGAGTGCGGAGACACCTTATTTATATACGGTCAATATCGAAGTGACGGACGGAAACGGGAAGACGCTTGAAACCACTACCCAAAAATACGGATTCCGGAAGATTGAAATCCGGAACAACAAAGTGTATGTCAACCATGCGCTTGTCCTGTTTAAAGGTGTCAACCGACACGACATACATCCGCAGTATGGCAAGGCGGTTCCCTTGGAAAGCATGAAGCAGGATGTCTTGCTGTTTAAGCGTTTCAATATCAATACGCTCCGCACTAGCCATTACCCTAACGACCCCCGAATGTATGACTTATGCGACTATTACGGCATCTATGTGATGGATGAGGCGGACATAGAGGCCCATGCCAATGCCTTGCTTTCGTATGACCAAAGCTGGGAAGCCGCTTTTGTGGATCGGGTGGAACGTATGGTGCGGCGCGACAGGAACCATCCTTCCGTCATCTTTTGGTCGTTGGGCAACGAGTCCGGTGCAGGAGGTAACTTTAAAGCTTGCTACGATGCCGCGAAGAAGCTGGACGACCGTCCTGTCCATTATGCGGGAAAGAATCACGCCATGGATGTAGAGTCTCATCTTTACCCTTCTGTAGAGAGCATGATAGATTGTGACAAAGAAAAGCGGAACAAACCTTATTTTGTCTGCGAGTATGCCCATGCCATGGGGAACGCGGTAGGAAACCTGGATGAATATTGGGATTATATAGAGAACCATTCCGAACGTCTGATAGGAGGATGTATTTGGGATTGGGTGGACCAGGGTCTGAACATGAAGGGTCGTCCTTCCGACAAGTATTATATGGGAGGAAGTTTCGGCGACCGTCCCAATGATGGCGATTTCTGCTGCAACGGGCTTGTCACCCCCGACCGGGGCGTTACTCCTAAACTGTGGGAGGTTAAGAAAGTGTATCAGTATGTGGCGTTGAAGTCCGCAGGAAAGGATGCGGTAAGCGTCCGCAACAAGTACGCCTTCCTGAATTTGAAGGATTTTGAATTGCGGTATGCAGTGCTGAAAGACGGTAATCCTATCCATACAGGAACTGCATCACTGCCGGATGTACAGCCGGGCGATTCCTGTAACGTGCAAATACCTTATTCCGGCCTATTGGTGAATGAGGCTGAATATTTCCTGAACCTGGAAGTCCGTCTGAAAAGAGATTGTATTTGGGCCGAGGCCGGACATGTCGTAGCTACGGAACAACTCCTTCTGCAAGAGAAGCCCCTCGCCGGATTGCCGGATATACGTTTGGAGGCAGAAACGGACCCCTTGCATATCGTGGATTCTGACTGGCCCTATTTCCATGTACGGAACAACGTGGTGGAAGTTTCTTTCGACAGACAGAAAGGACAACTGACAGCCTTGCGTTACCAAGGAAAGAACATGATTCACCTGCGGGAGGGATGGGCGTTGAACACGTACAGATTCATCAATAACGACGCGCGCGAGTGGAAACAGCCTGTTCGGAAGGTGCGGCGTTTGGATTGGAAATCATTCTCCGGCGGCGATTCGGTAGTGGTAACTGTCGCTCACGAGGATGAATTCGGTGACGTAAAAGTGCCGTACACCTTAAAATATACCATCTATCGGAACGGTACGATAGACGTGGACGCATCCTTTGAAACAGCTGAGAACTTCAACCTTCCCCGCCTGTCGTTGCAGGCTTTCTTGAACCCTGCGTTGGAAAACATTTCCTGGTACGGAAGAGGACCGATTGAGAACTATCCGGACCGTAAGAACGCGGCCTACATGGGATGCTATTCTTCGACAGTGACAAATATGGAAGAACGGTACGTGCGGGCGCAGACGATGGGAGGACGTTGTGACACGCGCTGGCTGAGCTTGACTGACGATGAAGGGAAAGGCATCAGGATTGTTGCCGCTGATTCTTTTGGTTTCAGTGCGTTGCATTATACCGACAAAGAGTTGAAAGAGGTGAAGTTCGGGCACGACTTGCCGTCCATCCGGCGTGCGGAAACCGTGTTGAACCTTGACTGTATCCAGCGGGGAATAGGTAACGGCAGTTGCGGTCCCGGTCCTCGTCCGCATTATGAGATACAGAGAAATACGGAATACCAATATGCTTTCCGTATCTGTCCTTTGTTTTGATGAAGTGAATATATATATAATATGGTGTTCAGAAATCTATTTCTCGTTATCTTTATCCTTTTCGCCGGAAAGATGTTGTCACAGACTGCCATGCCATACAGATGGAACACAGTCTGCATCGGTGGTGGAGGATTCGTTTCGGGTATTGTTACATCGGACGCGTGCAAGGATTTAGTCTATGCACGTACCGATGTGGGAGGAGCTTACCGATGGAATGCCGACACACGGTCGTGGACAGCGCTTACCGATTGGGCGGGAGAAGAGGAATTGGGATTCTTAGGGGTGGAAAGTATAGCCATAGACGAGAATGATGCCGATAAACTTTATCTTTGTGTGGGTACATCTTATTGGAATAACGGGAAGTCCGCTATTCTTATTTCGGAGGACAGGGGTGATACGTTCAGTGTAGTGGATGTCAGCGGCCAATTCCGCTTTCATGGGAACGGGATTGGAAGAGGAGGAGGCGAACGACTTGCCGTCCATCCGGCTAATAGTAAAATCCTGTTTTGTGGTACCCGTGCCGACGGCTTGTGGAAAAGCTCCGATGGGGCTGCGACATGGACAAAGGTGGAGAGCTTCCCTATTGATAATTTATCTAAGGAAAATGGGATTACTTCTGTCTTTTTTGATTCGGACAGGCGGAGAGGCCATGGAGGCTTGTCGAAGGTGTTTGTAACGACTTCAGTCAGGGGGAATCCTAATTTCTTTGTATCAGAGGATTGTGGAAATACGTGGAAAGCGGTGGAGGGAGCCCGGACGGATTATGCCATCCAGCATGTGGCACAAGCATCAGACCGGACTCTCTATATCTGCTATGCGGACGGTTGCCCGCCACATGCGTCAAGCTTGGGAGTACTTGCCCGAGGAGCGGTAATGAAGTATCATGTAGATACAGGCGAATGGCTGGATATTACTCCTATGCGGCAGTCCCGGCCGTATTGCGGAGTAAGCGTTTGTAGGGATAATCCTGAAAAAGTCGTTGTCACTACGACCAACGCCTACGGATTGCAACGTTGGCATGAGGAGGACGTGTATGGTGATGAGGTGTTCCGAAGTACAGATGGCGGAAAGACATGGACGCCGCTGTTTGCGGAAAAGAGAAACAAATTGGATCATGGTGACTTTGAGTGGGGCAAGAAACATTCCTTACATTGGGCGTCCGATATAGAGATTGACCCGTTTTGTCCCAATCGTGCCTGGGTGGTTTCCGGAAACGGAGTTTTTATGACGGAACAATTGTGGGAAGATACGCTGTTGTGGACGTATTCTATCAAAGGAATAGAAGAGACAGTGCCGTTAGGTTTGGCTGCTCCCGCTTCCGGAGCCCCTCTGCTTTCTGTCATTGGCGATTATGACGGATTCCGTCATGACTCGCTTGACAGGTCGCCTACCGGCGGTCGGTTCGCTCCTGTCATGGGAACATCTTCGAGCATAGCCTGTGCCGCTTTGGCTCCTTGGTTGGTGGTTCGTAGCGGGAATAAGAACGCTCCCGGCGCATTCTACTCAAAAGATAACGGGGTGACGTGGAACGCTTTCGGAAGCAGGCTTGATGGAAACGTCGTTTTATGGGGAGGAACGATTGTCTTGTCCGCTCATGGAGAAAAGGTTGTGTGGAGGGCATTTGCGGAACACAATGCTCCGCCACGGTTGTATGTATCGGCTGATTGGGGAGAAAGTTGGACACGGTGTGAGGGAGTGGCGGATGAAGACATTCTCCCGGTGGCGGACGCAAGCGATGACAGACTTTTTTATGGATATGGCAAAACATCCGGAGTTGTATATCTTAGTAGGGATGGTGGCCGGAGTTTTCAGGAAGTTTCCCGGATGAAGCCCGGTGGTGGAGGTATGTTGTCAGTACCCGGATATGTGGGAACACTTTTATTGCCTTTGCCTGACGGACTTTGGATTTCTGAAGACTGCGGGGGCAATTGGCGGAAACTGCCTCTTACGGTCCGGGCGGAAAGTGCCGGTGTAGGGAAGCCTTTCCGTCACGGAGAGTTTCCTGTTATATATTTTAGCGGAATTGTCGATGGGAAGAAAGGCATTTTTCGTTCTGATGACAAAGGTGAGAACTGGTATTGCATCAGTGACAACAAGAAACGTTTTGGCGGACTGGGGAATGCCCGGTTGATTGTGGGTGACATGCAGAAGAGTGGCAGGGTGTATCTTTCAACAGCCGGCAGAGGAATTGTGTATGGAGAACCTCTTCCATGATTAATACATAATAGATAAAAACAGCTTGAGTTATGATGAACGTAAAAAACATTCTTTATGGTTTATTGTCCGTTTCTTTGTTAGGAGCGTGTTCGGGCAACGTTTATGAACAGACCGCCGATGGCGTGACAGTCAAAGTCCGAAAAGCGGAACCGCAGTCCGCCCGTTCGGTTCGCTTTCGGGTGATGGGTGAGAAACTGATTCATGTGTCAGCCACCCCTGAAAACAAATTCACCGATAAGCAAAGTTTGATTATTGTCCCGCAAGAAAGCCAGCCCCCGTTTCAGGTCCGGCAAAGCGGAGACACCGTTTCCGTGATTACTAAAGAAGTCATGGCTTCCGTCCTGTGTTCTACCGGTGAAGTCTGGTTTACGGATGAAGTCGGGAACATAATACTCCGGGAGAACGAGGGAGGCGGAAAAACCTTTGTCCCGATAGAAATAGAGGGGAAAAAAGGTTATTCTATTCGCCAGGTATTTGAATCGCCCGCCGATGAAGCCTTTTATGGCTTGGGACAGCATCAGTCCGAAGAATTTAATTATAAAGGTAAAAACGAAGAACTTTTCCAATACAACACAAAGGTTTCTGTTCCTTTTATCGTGTCCAACAAAAATTATGGAATCTTGTTGGACAGTTATTCGCTTTGTCGTTTTGGAAATCCGAATGATTATTCACAGTTGGGAGAAGTGTTTAAGTTGTATGACAAAGACGGGGTGGAAGGCGCTGTGACCGGCACCTATGTTCCGGAAAACGGTTCAGACGCCCAAACGATTGTCAGGAGGGAGCCTTCCTTGTATTTTGAACACCTTGACAGGAACAGTCATCTTTCAAAGGTGGTGAACCTGCCTGATAACTTCCCTTTTATGGGGGCTGCAGTTTCGTATGAAGGGATGATTGAGCCTTCGCAAACGGGAGAGTTCAAGTTTATTTTATATTATGCGGGTTATACCAGAGTTTATATAGACAATAAACTTATAGTTCCGGAACGTTGGCGTACCGCCTGGAACCCGAACAGTTATAAATTTTCCGTTAGTCTGGATGCCGGCAAGAAAGTTCCCATAAGGGTGGAATGGAAACCTGATGGAGGAATATCTTATTCAGGATTGCGGGTAATGCCTCCTGTTGACCCTGAAGAACAGGGGAAACAGTCCTGGTGGAGTGAAATGACACCTCAATTGGATTATTATTTTATAGCGGGAGATAATTTGGATGATGTGATAAGTGGTTATCGCACCCTTACAGGAAAGTCTCCTGTCATGCCTAAATGGGCGATGGGGTTCTGGCAGAGCCGTGAGAAATATAATACGGCGGATGAGATGTTGGGAGCATTGAAAGGTTTCCGAGACCGCAAGATTCCGATAGACAATGTTGTGCTCGACTGGAGCCATTGGCCGCAAGACGCCTGGGGAAGCCACGAGTTCGACAGAAGCAGATTTCAAGATCCGCAAGCAATGGTGGATTCCGTTCATGCCATGAATGCCCGGCTGATGATTTCCGTTTGGCCTAAGTTCTATACGACGACAGAACACTATAAAGAATTTGATAAGAACGGATGGATTTATCCACAGTCTGTGAGAGACAGTCTGAGAGATTGGATTGGTCCGGGCTACCTGTATGGATTTTATGATGCGTACAATGCGGATGCGCGTAAATTGTTTTGGAAGCAAATGTTCGAACATTATTATAAACTCGGTATCGATGCTTGGTGGATGGATGCCAGCGAACCGAATATCCGCGATTGTACGGATATGGAGTACCGTAAGGCACTTTGCGGGCCGACAGCATTAGGACCTTCTACGGAATATTTTAATGCTTATGCGCTGATGAACGCGGAAGCCATATACAATGGGCAACGTGGCATTGACAACAACAAACGTGTTTTCTTGTTGACACGTTCAGGGTTTGCAGGCTTGCAGCGTTATTCCACAGCTACGTGGAGTGGAGACATCGCTACACGTTGGGAGGATATGAAAGCGCAAATAGCAGCGGGGCTGAACTTTGCGATGAGCGGAATTCCTTACTGGACCATGGACATTGGCGGATTCTGCGTGGAAAACCGGTACGTGGCAGGTCAGCAACTATGGAATAATACAAAGACAGAAAACGCGGATTACAAAGAATGGAGAGAACTGAATACTCGTTGGTATCAGTTCGGAGCTTTTTGTCCTTTGTATCGGGCACATGGCCAGTATCCGTTCCGTGAAATATGGGAAATAGCTCCAGAAGGGCACCCGGCCTATAATTCGGTGGTATATTACACGAGGTTGAGATATAGCCTGATGCCGTATATTTATTCTCTTGCCGGTATGACATGGCTTAAAGATTATACTATCATACGTCCGCTTGTCATGGACTTTACAGGCGACACGGCTGTGAACAATATCGGTGACCAATATATGTTCGGTCCCTCGCTGATGGTTTCTCCTGTATATCAATATGGAGCGCGTAAACGGGAAGTGTATTTCCCAAAATCTGCCGGATGGTATAATTTCTATACCGGTAAGTTCCAGGCCGGAGGAGAACGAAAAAACGTTGATGCTCCTTACGAACGCATACCGTTGTATGTACGTGCCGGTTCCATTATCCCGCTTGGTCCTGAAATGCAGTATGCGGACGAGAAACCCGCGGAGCATATAAAGGTGTATGTATATCAAGGAGCGGATGCCGAATTTACATTGTATGAGGATGAAAATGTAAATTACAATTATGAACAAGGAAAATATAGTGTAATCCCTATGACGTACAATGAAGCGACCAGGCAGCTTACAATCGGGAAGCGTAAAGGTGAGTTCGACGGGATGTTGAAAGAACGTACTTTTGAAATTATCCAGGTCAATCCGGAGCATCCTGTGGCTTTTGACAGGAATGCAAAAGGGGTGGTCGTAAGATACAATGGTGAAAATCGGATTATACAGTTTTAATTTATGTACAGTATTTAAAATGAAAAGAATGATGAAGAATGTATTTCTAACAGCAGGCTTAATTGTGATGACATATACTTCTGTATATGCACAAGAAGAGCGAACTCCAATGTATTTGGATGATACACAACCGATAGAACTGAGAATACAAGATGCGCTCAAACGCATGACATTGGAGGAAAAGACAAGGCTCAGTTATGCGCAGGGTAAGTTCTCTTCTCCAGGATGTCCAAGGCTTGGCATTCCAGAATTATGGATGAGCGACGGACCGCATGGAGTTCGCGCGGAGATAAACTGGAATGACTGGGGATATGCAGGATGGCTCAACGACAGTTGTACGGCATTCCCCGCACTGACCTGCTTGGCTGCGACCTGGAACACAGCATTGTCAGCAGACTATGGGAAAGCCATCGGAGAGGAAGCCGTATATAGAGGAAAAGACGTCCTTCTCGGTCCGGGGGTAAACATCTATCGGACACCCTTGAACGGAAGAAACTTTGAATATTTGGGCGAAGATCCGTATCTGGCTTCTGAGTTGTGTGTCCCATATATTGAGGGAGTGCAAAAAAACGGTGTGGCGGCTTGTGTCAAACATTATGCTTTGAACAATCAGGAACTGTGGCGCGGGCATATTGATGTGGAATTGAGCGATAGGGCTTTGAGGGAGATTTATCTACCGGCGTTTAAAGCAGCTGTTGAAAGAGGACATGTCTGGAGCATCATGGGGGCATATAATAAAGTAAGGGGAACTCATGCCACTCATAATAAATTGCTAAACAATGATATATTAAAAGGGGAATGGAATTTTGACGGATGTGTAATTACAGATTGGGGAGCCGCACATGATACTTACGAAGCGGCTATGTATGGACTGGACATTGAAATGGGGTCTTATACCAACGGCCTGACCTCCGAGTCTGAATTTGGTTTCGATGACTATTACCTGGGGAAAAACTACCTCAAGATGGTCAAAGAAGGGAAAATTCCGATGGATGTGGTCGACGAAAAGGCAAGCAGGGTACTGAGACTTATTTTCCGCACCGCCATGAACCGCCGGAAACCCTTTGGCGCAATGACCAATGAGCACCATTATCAGACGGCCTATAATGTAGCTACAGAGGGGATCGTGCTTTTGAAGAATAAAGAGCTGAAGAAAGGGCAGGTTTTGTTGCCCATAGATGCGGGTCGGTACAAGAAAATATTGGTTGTAGGCGACAATGCTGTCAGAAATCTGATTGTTGGAGGTGGCTCATCTGACTTGAAGCCTAAATATGTAAGTACTCCGCTTGATGCGTTGATAGAACAGTTTGGTGAGAAAATTGAATTTGCCCAAGGTTATATGGCGGGACAACCCATGTATGGAAGCGAAGAAGTCATCTCTGAGGCAGTGGTGGATTCATTGCGTAATGAAGCCGTTGCCAAAGCCCGGAACGCGGACCTCATACTGTTTATTGGCGGACTGAATAAAAATCATTTTCAGGACTGTGAGGGGGGAGACCGGAAATCGTTCAACCTTCCTTTCGGGCAAGACGAACTGATAAACAATTTGCTGGAAGTAAATAATAATATGATTGTGGTCATCGTGAGCGGAAATGCGGTCGAAATGCCGTGGGAGAATAAAATCCCTTCGATTGTTCAATCATGGTATTTAGGATCTATGGGAGGAGTTGCACTCAGAGATGTTCTTACCGGAAAAGTGAACCCAAGCGGGAAATTGCCATTTTCATATCCTGCCAAGCTTGAAGACTGTCCCGCTCATTACTTTGGCGAAATGAGTTATCCCGGTGACAGCGTCAAGCAAGAGTATAAAGAAGATATTCTTGTCGGGTACAGATGGTATGATACAAAGAAGATTAAACCTCTTTATCCCTTTGGACATGGAATGAGTTATACTACATTTTCATATTCAAAACCTGTTATATCCAGTGATGTCGTTGGGAACAATAATTCTGTGCGGATAGCTGTAAAAGTGAAAAACACAGGAACAGTAAAAGGCAAAGAAACTATTCAGTTGTACATTGGGGATGAGAAATGTAGTTTGCTGCGTCCAAAGAAAGAACTTAAGGGCTTCTGTAAAGTGGAACTTGAACCGCAAGAGGAAAAGATTGTAACTTTCAATATTGATGCGAATGCTTTGAAGTTCTTTGATGACGTAAAACAGAAGTGGGTCGCAGAGCCCGGTAAATTTAAAGCATATATAGCAGCGTCATCCAATGATATTCGTGGGGTGGTGGAATTGGAGTATAAGTGACGAATATGCTGATGAAGAGAGGACTTCATTGAGGACTACTTCATCGGTATGTCGATGGAGGAACTGAGGTAGAAGTACAGTAATTGCACTTCTACCTCATTTTAAGAAACTTTCCGGTCACGCTTGCTGGATTGGCTGCAATCTGTTCGGGGGTGCCTTGTGCTACGATGGTGCCTCCTTCTTCTCCTCCGCCCGGACCAAGGTCTATCACGTAGTCGCTGTTGTCAATGATGTCGAGATCATGTTCGATGATAATGAGGGTTGCGCCCAAGTCCAGCAGTTGCTGGAATACACCGATGAGGGTTTGCGTGTCGAGCGGGTGTAGGCCGATGGTCGGTTCATCAAATATAAACAGACTGTCATCTTGGCGGCATCCCATTTCGGCGGCCAGTTTCAAGCGTTGCGCCTCTCCACCAGACAGACTGGTGGTGGCTTCACCTAATGTAATGTAGCCCAGGCCAATGCGGTTGAGGGATGCGAGACGGGTTTTCAATACGTTGTAGTGGGCAAGAGCCTTTTCTGCATCTGCTACGTCCATCTTCATCAAGTCCGGCAATGAATAGCTGTGTCCGTCTCCGGACTGATAGCGAAACTCTTCGGAACGTTGGGCATAGCGTGAGCCGTGGCATTCGGGGCACGGAATATCCACGTCGGGCAAGAACTGAACATCCAGGCTGACCGTTCCCGTGCCGTCGCATACGGGACAACGCAAGGTTCCCGTGTTGTAGGAGAAGTCTCCGGACTTTACCGATGCGGCTTTGGCGGTGGGTGTCTTGGCAAACAGTTTGCGCAGGTCGTCGTGCACATTGGCATAGGTGGCTACCGTGGAGCGGACATTGGCGCCGATGGGGGTGGAGTCGATAAGTTTTACATTCCGAATGCCGTCTGCCGAGATGTTTTTCACATGTTCCGGAAGTTTCTCTCCCCGAATCAAGGCTTGAAGGGCGGGTACAAGGCTTTCGAGGATGGTGGTTGTTTTACCCGAACCGGACACGCCTGTGACGGCTATCATACGTCCTTTGGGAAGACGTACTTCCAGCGGATGGACCGTATGAATGGGGCCGGTCCGCATCGTGATGGCACCTTCAGTAAACATGTCCTCGACCGGTGTCCGTTGGCGTACGGATTGAATGCTTCGGGCGGAGAGAAAAGGTCCTATCTGAGATTGTGGGTTCTGTTCGATTTGTCCAACCGTACCTTGGGTGATGATTTCACCTCCTTTGGCTCCGGCTTTCGGTCCCAGTTCAATCATCCAGTCGGCGTTGCGGAGTATCTGTACGTCGTGATCTACCAATAAAACTGAGTTCCCGTCATCGGTCAAGTCTTTCATTACACCGACCAGTCCTGCGATGTTGGCGGGATGGAGGCCGATGGAAGGTTCGTCGAGTACGTAGATAACACCCGTCGTGCGGTTACGGACACAACGGGCCAGTTGCATGCGTTGGCGTTCGCCGGTGGAGAGGGTAGAACCAGCACGGTCGAGGCTGAGGTAAGACAGGCCAAGTTCGAGTAACCTGCGGGACGTGTCGAAATAGGACTGGCTGATACTTTCGCACATTGGACGCATCTCCCCCGGTAGCCACGCTGGGATGCCTTTGACCCATTCATCCAACTGACGGAGGGTCATCTCGCAAGCCTGTGCTAAGTTGATACTTCGGATAAGAGGGGCGAGGGCGGCATCGTTCAGGCGTGTACCGTGGCAGTCCGGGCATACGTCTTGTTTCAGGAACTTTTCTACACGCTTCATCCCCTTGTCGTCTTTGACTTTCGACAAAGCGTTTTCTACCGTATAGACCGCATTATAATAGGTGAAATCCATCTCGCCCGATACGGCGGAAGTCTTGCTCTTGTATAGGATATGCTTCTTTACGGCCGGCCCGTGATAGACAATCTCTTTTTCTTCCGGCGTCAAGTCTTTGAATGGCACGTCCGTCCGTACACCCATCGCCCGGCATACGTCTACCATCAGTGTCCACATCAGCGAATTCCAGGGAGCTACCGCACCTTGGTCGATGGTGAGGGTTGGGTCGGGGATGAGGGTCGATTCGTCCACCGTCATCACGGTACCTATTCCTCCGCATTTCTTGCAGGCTCCTCCTCCGTTGAAGGACAAATCTTCGGCAGACGGGGCATAGAAATGTGCGCCACATTCGGGGCATACGATTTCTCTTCCCGCGGCAACGTTGAGTGTAGGTGGGCAATAATGCCCGTTCGGGCAACGGTGGCTGGCCAGGCGGGAGAACATCAGGCGAAGGCTGTTGAGCAACTCCGTCCCTGTGCCGAACGTGCTTCGGATACTCGGTACGCCGGGACGTTGGCGCAAGGCGATGGCGGCAGGCACATAGAGAATGTCGTCTACCTCCGCTTTGGGCGCTTGGGAGATGCGTCGGCGGGTATAGGTAGACAACGCTTCCAAGTAGCGTCGCGAGCCTTCAGCATACACCACTCCAAGGGCCAATGAGGACTTGCCGGAGCCGGAAACTCCCGCTACGCCTACAATTTTGTTCAGGGGAATGTCTACATTGACTGATTTTAAGTTGTGGACTCTTGCGCCCCGTATTTCTATTTTGTCTCGTTCCATATTATTGTACTAAAACATTTCTTCAATTTCCTGCATGTCATTAATCAACTTGCACGTATGATAGCCGTCGGGCACGGCATGGCAGACTGCGATTTTTTTCGTTGAGAGATTTGCCACAAAGATAGTACAAACCGGGCGAAAAAACATATTCTGACTTGTTTGAATTTGTTTTTCCGAGGTGCCTTCTGTCTTTCAAAAGAGTCGTATGAGCCGGACGCGGGACAAAAAAAGCGGCTTTGTTTTTGTCCTGCACTCATTTTCCATTATCTTTGTCCGAACTCTAAATGATAATACATTAATATATGATACTGATAGTCGATGATGATAGTGCGGTGCGCTCTTCGCTCAGCTTTATGCTGAAGCGTGCCAAGTACGAGGTGAAAACGGCGGCGGGACCGCGGGAGGCGATAGACATCGTGCGTGCCGAGTCGCCCGTTTTGATATTGATGGACATGAACTTCACGCTTTCCACGACGGGCGAGGAAGGGCTTACGTTGCTGAAGCAGGTCAAGATATTCCGTCCTCATGTGCCCGTTATTCTCATGACTGCCTGGGGCAGTATCGAACTGGCCGTGCAGGGGATGCAGGCGGGCGCTTTCGACTTCATTACCAAACCTTGGAATAACGCGGCGCTCCTCCAAAGAATTGAGACGGCTTTGCAACTCTTTGCTCCGTCCGATGCGGCAAGCGGGGAAGGGCAGGACTTGAAGCGGGGAAACATCATCGGCCAGTCGAAGGGGCTGATGGAGGTGTTGAACACGGTTGGACGGGTGGCACGCACCAATGCTTCCGTTTTGATAACCGGCGAGAGCGGCACGGGCAAGGAACTGATAGCCGAAGCCATCCACATCAATAGCCAACGGGCCAAGCAGCCCTTTGTGAAGGTCAATCTGGGAGGTGTCTCGCAAAGTCTGTTCGAGAGCGAGATGTTCGGACATAAGAAAGGAGCCTTTACCGATGCATCGTCCGACCGTGTGGGACGTTTCGAGTTGGCCGACAAGGGAACCATCTTCTTAGATGAGATTGGCGATTTGAACTTTGCCTGCCAGGTGAAGTTGCTTCGTGTGTTGCAAGACCAGACGTTCGAGGTGCTGGGCGATAGCCGTCCGCGCAAGGTAGACGTGCGGGTCGTGTCCGCCACAAATGCCGACTTGCGCAAGATGGTGGCCGAACATACTTTCCGCGAAGACCTTTTCTATCGTATCAATCTGATAACCGTCAAGCTGCCCGCCTTGCGCGAGCGTCGGGAAGATGTTCCTCTGTTGGTGCGTCATTTTGCCGACCTTCAGGCCAGGCAGAACAACCTGCCCCGTACGGAATTTTCAGCCGATGCCTTGAACTTCCTTTCCCGCCTGCCCTATCCCGGCAATATCCGCGAGCTGAAAAACTTGGTGGAGCGCACGGTGCTGGTCAGCGGAAAGCGTTTGCTGGACGCTTCCGATTTTGAACGCCAATACCATCGGGAGGACGATTCG
Organism: uncultured Bacteroides sp.; assembly: GCA_949300425.1. Taxonomy (GTDB): domain Bacteria; phylum Bacteroidota; class Bacteroidia; order Bacteroidales; family Bacteroidaceae; genus Bacteroides. The sequence goes on along the minus strand of CASGED010000126.1, from coordinate 25,267 downwards.
GATAAAGCGGGAGAAGGAACTTCGTTTGCAGGCATGACGTTGGACGAGATAGAGCGGCGCACCATCTTGCAGACCTTGGAACAGTGCAAGGGGAACCTGAGTCAGGCCGCCACTTCCTTGGGCATCAGCCGGGCGGCGCTTTATCGTAGGTTGGAGAAATATGGCATTTCTGATAACGGATGAGTATTAAAGCCTATTTCTACGTATGGGCCTTGTTGCTGATAGCTTTGGGCGCGGGGCTGTTTTTCTTGCCATCGGACAAGACGGTATACCATATTTATATTGTCATGGCTTATATCTTGTGCGTGCTTGTCTACTTGATTGTTTTCTACCACAAAATCGTGAAGCCCATGCACACCATCGGCAACGGTATGGAGTTGCTCCGCGAACAGGATTTCAGTAGTCGGCTAAGTCCTGTCGGACAGTACGAGGCCGACCGCATCGTGAATATCTTCAACCGTATGATGGACCAGTTGAAGCAAGAGCGGCTTCGTTTGCGCGAGCAGAATATGTTTTTGGACTTGCTTATCAAGGCTTCTCCGATGGGGGTGGTTATCCTGGACCTTTCCGACAATGTTTCCCAATTGAATCCCATGGCCGTCCGCATGATGGACCTGCCGGAGGATAAGGTCGTGGGCCGGCATTTGGAGGACGTGCGTTGCCCTTTGGCTCATGAGTTGTCCCTTATCAAGCCCGACCAGACGGCGGTCGTACGGCTCAACGATGCCAATATCTATAAATGTACCCGCTCTTCTTTCGTTGATTGCGGCTTTCCTCATCCTTTCTTTCTGATAGAGCGCATGACGGACGAGTTGATGCGTGCCGAGCGAAAGGCCTATGAGAAAGTCATCCGCATGATTGCCCACGAGGTGAACAATACGACCGCCGGCATCACTTCCACGCTCGATACCGTCCATCAGACATTGGTCGAAGAGGCCGGCATGGAGGATATTTGCGAGGTGATGCGTGTGTGCATCGAGCGGTGTTACTCCATGAGCCGCTTCATCACCCGCTTTGCCGATGTGGTGAAGATACCCGAGCCAAACCTGAAACCTTGTGACCTGAATGGGGTCGTGATGAATTGTGCCCGTTTTATGGAAGGCATGAGCGAGGAACATGAAGTCACGCTCCGTTGGGCGTGCGATGCTGATGTGAAAACAGTCAACTTAGATGAGGCTCTCTTTGAGCAAGTGGTGGTAAACATCATTAAAAATGCCGTGGAAAGCATTGTCGCAAAACGTGAAGGCGGAGATGAAAGACCCGGTGAAGTATGGATTCGGACAAAGGCGCCGGCTGAGGTAGAGATAGAAGACAATGGGGCGGGCATCAGTCAGGAAACAGAGTCGAAACTCTTCAGTCCCTTCTTCTCCACCAAGCCGAATGGACAAGGCATCGGGCTGGTGTTTATCCGCGAGGTGTTGACCCGCCACAAATGTACCTTCTCCTTGCGCACATACGAGGATGGGCTGACTCGTTTCCGCATCCGGTTCTCAACGACGACTTAAGTCGGTTGTCATCTGGTTTACGTATGTATGATTGGTTGATTCATTACGTTGCATTTCTTTTACGATTACAAGTCCTTGAAATTTTTTGGTTGTCGGTATTTATGATTTGTACTATTCCAATCCGTTCATTCGCCGCGCAAAGCACTTCCTGCCGAGGATAAAGAAGGTTAGAAACATAGAGGCCGAATGTTTCTAACCTTCCCCTTCGATGTTAGTAACATTCAGCCTCCACGTTAGTAACCTAAAAACGGCATCTCCAAAAGTATCTAATTTAATGTCTGTTCTTTTTGTGTATAGGTATTCGTTGTTCCTGGTTATCGATATTTACATAACGTGGATATGGGTATACATGAAGTCCTTATCTTCCTGAAGTGGAGGGGGTGATGAAAAAAAGAAGGTGCATCGCTCATTACGGCACACCTCCTTTTATAATTCGTGGAGCTGGAGGGAATCGAACCCTCGTCCAAACGAGGAAACCATAAGCTTTCTACATGCTTATCTCTGCCTTCGGTTTTCGAGCGCAAGCAAGACCAGAGCCACCAACTTACGCCTTATCCTCTATGTTTTCGCGGAAGCCACGAGGAGGAGCTTTCGCTATTCCCGATTTTGCTGTGCCGTTTTGCCAAACGCTTCGGAACAAGAGCTTTTGAACGACATCCCGTTTCCGCTACTTTAGCGGAAATAAAGGTAATCTACTGTACTTCGATCACGCAGCGAGAGCATAATTTTCGTTGCCAGATAATTGTTCGATAACTGAGATTTAAGTGGAAATTACCGACCCACTGCATGCTTACTTACCATTTCTGCCCGCTGTCAAATCCAGTCAACCCCATGACTTCAATTCCTCGGGAATAGTTTGTAGCGTGCAAAGCTACGGTTCTTTTTTGAATTGGACAAATAATGCAAGGAATATTTTTATTTGCTCAGCGCCAGATGCAGTCCGCCCCAAAGTCCCAATACAATGACAAGCAGCGTCTGGATGCCATGCACGATAAGGGCGAAGAGGGCGGCGTCCGTATCACTTACCCCGTAGAGCATCATCATGGTGATGACGGCAAAATGCCACGGGCCGGCACCATTTGGGGTGGGCACAATGACGGCGAACGTTCCGGCTACAAACATCACAAGTCCTGCCTGGAAGCCTAACTCTTCAGTAAACGGAAAGCAGAAAAACGTTAAGTAGAAGTGCAGGAAATAGCATATCCACAAAAGAAGCGTATAGAGCAGATAGAGGGGAATGTTACGTACATGCCGGAGCGAAAGGATGCCTTGCCATACATCGAGCGCAATGCCTTTGACGCGTTCAAAGAAGGAAAGCATGCGTGCCAAGTAAACCAAGAGGACGATAACTCCCACTACACAGAACAGAGCCACGTAAAACCAGGGCGAGCCGAGCAGGTGAACGAACGAAGGCATTTTGGTGCCTGTTTGTCGAAAGAAAGTGAGGAACACCGGGAACTCGAGTCCTAAGGTAATGCCCGTAATGAGCAAAATACTCAAGGTGTCTGCCAAACGTTCGGTCACCACCGTTCCCAGCGACTTGGAGAATGGCACCTGGTCATAGCGCGACAAGAGACCGCAACGAGACACCTCTCCAATGCGCGGCACCACTAAGCTGGCCGCGTATGACACGCAGACGGCATCCACACAACGCTGTGCCTGAGGATTGGTGCCTAAAGGTTCGAGCATCTGACGCCACCGGTAACCTCGTACCACATTGCTTAGCACACCAAACAGGAGCGAAAGCGCCATCCAGTCCCAGCGGAGACCGTGCGCCAGTGTCTCGCCCGTGCGGGCAAAGTCGAAATCGCGGTATACCCAATAGAGGATAAACGCTCCCAAAAGGATGGGTAAAACGATTTTTGCGGTCCTCGCCAACACTTTCTTCATGCGCTAACTATTAATTCTTCATTCATCATTCTTCATTCTTCAAGGAAAAGAGCTACCTTTGTGGGGTACAAAAATACTAATTAACTTGATACATGAGATTGGTTAAGCCTAAAAAGTTTCTCGGCCAGCATTTCCTGAAGGATTTGAGCGTGGCGCGGGACATAGCCGACACCGTGGACGCATGTCCCGACTTGCCTGTTTTAGAAGTAGGCCCGGGTATGGGAGTGCTCACCCAGTTCCTGTTGACCAAAGGACGCAAGCTGAAAGTGGTGGAAGTGGATTATGAATCCGTGGCCTATTTGCGAGAGGCCTATCCGGAGTTGGAGGATGACATCATTGAGGATGATTTCCTGAAGATGAACCTTGCGCGCCTTTTCGAAGGGCAGCCTTTTGTGCTGACAGGCAATTATCCGTATAACATCTCCAGCCAGATATTTTTCAAGATGCTGGATAATAAGGAACTTATTCCTTGTTGCACGGGCATGATACAGAAAGAAGTGGCCGAGCGCATCGCCGCGGGGCCGGGAAGCAAGACGTATGGCATATTGAGCGTGCTGATTCAGGCATGGTATAAAGTGGAGTATCTGTTTACCGTACACGAACATGTATTCAATCCGCCTCCCAAGGTGAAGAGTGCCGTCATCCGCATGACGCGCAACGAAACGCAAGAACTGGGTTGCGATGAAAAGCTGTTTAAGCAAGTGGTGAAGACTACTTTCAACCAACGCCGGAAGACGTTGCGCAACTCCATCAAGCCTCTGTTGGGCAAAGATTGCGCGATGACGCAAGATTCGCTCTTCGACCGGCGACCCGAACAGCTGTCCGTGCAGGAGTTTGTAGACTTGACTAATCTGGTGATGAGCCGGTGTCCGAATGGCGCATTGGCAGATTGACACATTAGCACATTGAATAGGTATGGAAATAGACGAAGAATACATTGAGAAGGTCAAGGCGCTCATCGCGCAGAAGGATGCCGAGAAGGTGGTGGCGTGTCTGAAGGACTTGCATCCTGCGGACATCGCCGAGTTGTGCAACGACCTCGACATAGAAGGCGCCCGCTTTGTCTACCGCCTCCTGGATAACGAAACCGCCGCCGATGTGTTGGTGGAGATGGACGAGGATTTCCGGAAAGAGCTGCTTGATGCTCTGCCTTCCGAAACCATCGCCAAGCGTTTCGTGGATTATATGGATACGGACGACGCCGTAGACTTGATGCGTGACCTGGATGAGGACAAGCAGGAAGAAGTGCTCTCGCACATCGAAGACATCGAGCAGGCGGGCGACATCGTGGACTTGTTGAAGTATGACGAGGACACGGCTGGCGGATTGATGGGCACGGAAATGGTGACCGTGAACGAGAACTGGAGTATGCCCGAGTGTTTGAAGGAGATGCGTATGCAGGCCGAGCAACTGGACGAAATCTACTACGTTTATGTCATTGACGACGATGAACGCTTGCAAGGCGTATTCCCTTTGAAGAAGATGATAACCTCGCCTTCCGTATCGAAGGTGAAACACGTGATGAAGAAAGACCCGATCGTAGTACACGTAGATACGCCCATAGACGAAGTGGTGCAGACTATTGAAAAGTATGACCTTGTGGCCTTGCCCGTAGTGGACAGTATCGGTCGGTTGGTAGGACAGATTACCGTAGACGACGTCATGGACGAGGTTCGCGAACAGTCGGAACGCGACTATCAGTTGGCATCTGGTCTTTCGCAGGATGTAGAAACTAACGATAATGTGGTGCGCCAGACTACGGCACGCCTTCCTTGGTTGCTCATCGGTATGCTGGGTGGTATAGGTAACTCTATGATTTTGGGTAATTTTGATACCACCTTTGCAGCCCATCCTGAGATGGCGCTTTACATTCCGCTGATTGGTGGTACGGGCGGAAACGTGGGTACGCAATCGTCCGCCATCGTGGTGCAGGGACTTGCAAACAGTTCACTCGATGCCAAGAACACCTTTAGGCAAGTGTTGAAGGAGGCGGTGGTGGCCAGCATTAACGCCACTATTATATCTTTATTGGTCTATATTTACAATTTTGTCCGCTATGGAGGGACGGCTACGGTCACTTATTCTGTGTCCATCAGCTTGTTTGCCGTAGTCATGTTCGCTTCCATCTTCGGCACCCTGGTGCCACTGACCCTGGAGAAACTGAAAATAGACCCCGCTATCGCTACCGGCCCCTTTATCTCCATTACGAACGACATCATAGGTATGTTGCTCTACATGGGTATTACGGTGCTGTTGGCATAGCATTTGAAAGAAAAACAGGTACAACTCTAAAAATATTTAAGAAAAAGGTATGAAGTAATAGTTTTATTTCATTAATTTGTACCCAATTAGTGATGTAACACCAAACGGGGGAATTTACCCGTTTCCTAAAAAAGAATTGAAATGACGGACACTCATGACACTAATCTCCCCGAAAAGCAGGTGGAGTTAGAAGAAGAAAAGAAGACGGCAGAAGTTTTGGAACCTGTTCAGACAGAAACTGCTGCTGAAGAAACGGCTGTGGAAAACAACTCGGCAGAAACACCCCAACGCCTCACCAAAGAAGATGTGATAGACAAGCTGAGAGAAATCTCCGGGCACGTGGGGGATGTGGCGCGAACCGAAATCGAAAACCTGAAGCAGATATTCTACAAACTGCACAATGCTGAGCAAGAAGCCGCGAAACGGAAGTTCGTGGACGAAGGCGGCGCAGTCGAGGACTTTACGCCCCAACCCGACCCGTTGGAAGAGGAAATGAAACGCATCATGTCCGTCATCAGGGAAAAGAGAAGCGAGCAGATGGCTGAATTGGAGAAGCAGAAAGAAATGAACCTGCAAGTGAAACTCTCCATCATAGAAGAATTGAAAGACCTGTTGGAATCGCCCGATGATGCTAACAAGAATTACACGGAATTCAAGCGTCTGCAACAGCAATGGAACGAGGTGAAATTGGTACCGCAAGGCAGTGTAAACGAGTTGTGGAAGAACTACCAACTCTATGTCGAGAAATTCTACGATTTGTTGAAACTGAACAACGAGTTCCGTGAATACGACTTCAAAAAGAACCTTGAAATAAAGACACATTTGTGTGAAGCGGCCGAGAAACTGGCGGATGAGCCGGATGCCGTGTCCGCTTTCTATCAGTTGCAAAAGTTACATCAGGATTTCCGGGAAACGGGGCCGGTGGCCAAAGAGTTGCGAGACGAAATCTGGGCGCGCTTCAAAGCTGCTTCCACCGTAGTGAACCGGCGCTATCAGCAATATTTTGATGCTTTGAAAGAAGCCGAACAGAAGAATCTGGATCAAAAGACGGTGATTTGTGAGATTGTCGAAGGCATTGATTATAGTCAGTTGACTAACTTCTCCACATGGGATAGTAAAACTCAAGAGGTCATTGCCTTGCAAAACAAGTGGAAAGCCATCGGTTATGCCCCGCAAAAGATGAACGTGAAGATTTTCGAACGCTTCCGTACGGCGTGCGATGAATTCTTCCGCAAGAAGAGTGAATTCTTCAAAGCCACCAAAGAACGGATGAACGATAATCTGGAAAGGAAGCGTGCGCTGTGCGAGAAGGCGGAAGCCTTGAAAGACAGTACCGACTGGAAGGCGACGGCGGAAACCTTGACCAAATTTCAAAAAGAATGGAAAACCATTGGTCCGGTAACCAAGAAATATTCAGATGCGTTATGGAAACGTTTCATCGGTGCCTGCGATTATTTCTTCGAGCAGAAGAACAAAGCGACGGCGTCACAACGAACCGTTGAACAGGAGAATTTAGAGAAGAAGCGCGCGATTATTGAGAGACTGGCTGGCATTGAGGAAGATATGGATACCGAGAAAGCGGCACAGTTGGTCCGTGACTTGATGAAAGAGTGGAATAACATTGGTTTCGTTCCGTTTAAGAACAAGGATAAAATCCACAAGCAATACCATGCGTTGGTGGATAAGCTGTTTGAACGATTCGATATCAGTGCTTCCAACAAGAAATTGAGCAGCTTCAAGAGCGCTGTCAGTTCCATGCAGGAAGGAGGCGCGCAGACGTTGTATCGCGAGCGCGAACGTTTGTCACGCGTTTATGAGAACATGAAGAGCGAGCTGCAGACCTACGAGAACAATTTAGGCTTCCTGAACGCATCTTCCAAGAAAGGCAACAGCCTGCTGAATGAAATCAACCGTAAGGTGGAAAAGCTGAAGGCTGATATTGAATTAGCGAAAGAAAAACTGAAAGTGATAGACGAAAGCATTCAGAACCAGAACTAAAAGCTCTCTCATCTTTATAGGCTCTGTAGAAAAGAACCTTAAGCCGGACGCTGAAACAAAGGTTGTCCGGCTTTATTTTTTTTATTCCTTGTATTTTTATTAACAGGATTTTGTTTTTTGTCAATAAAAAGCCTATCTTTGCTTCGAACTCTTAATATATCTGTTGTTATAATTAATATTAACTCTAAATAAATACAAACTTATGAAACTAACAAAGCGTTTATGGATCGCCGTTGTTTGCGCAATTCTTTCAGTGAGCGGTTTTGCTCAGAGTCGTACAGGTTATTTTAATGACAACCTTCATTTAAGTAACCGCCTGAATCCGGCAGTTCTGCCTACGGCGGGGTATTTTTCCATGCCTGTTTTGGGTATGATAGATTTTGGACTGTCGTCTGACTTCAAAGATTTCTCGACCTTAATCAACGCCGTTTCTACGGATGAGGGCATTTTGGAGGATGACGACTTTTACAACTCTTTGAAAGCCAACAACCAGATAGATCTGGACTTAAAGATGGACATCCTCTCTTTCGGTTGGTGGAAAGGGAAGAACTTTTGGAGTGTCAACGTGGGGTTGAAGCTCAATGCAGGCGCTTCTTTGCCGAAGTCGTTGCTTGACTTTGCTCGTGAAAGCGCCCGTTATGACGAAGGCTCCATTTCCACCGTTCCCTATGCCAACATCGAAAACGTGACCATGAAGATGAAAGGTTATACGGATATAGGTATCGGCTACTCCCGTCGTATCAACGATAAATTCACGGTAGGCGGTCGTGCCAAGCTGCTTTTGGGTTGGGCGAATGTCGACCTGGGGGTAGACAATTTTGAGTTGGACCTCAGAGACTTGCCCAATCGTCCGGACAATCCGGGCAGTTGGGATCCGAATAAAACCTACTACGGATATACTGCCGCACAGGCCCATGTCCGCACTTCTTATAAGGGCGGTGGTTTGGAATTCAATCCCGATGGCAGCGTGAAAGAATTTGCGTTAGACGGTTTCGGAGTAGCCGGATACGGTGTCGGTTTCGATTTGGGTATTACCTATATGCCCATCAATCGCCTGACTCTTTCCGCCGCAGTACAGGACTTGGGTTTCATCAAATGGCAAAAAGGTTCTACTTCAGTGGCTACAGCCGACCATAGCGAGAACATTGAAGTAAATATTGATAATTACGAAGATTACTTGAGCGACGATGTGTTCGACTTGGACAAGTATGAGTTGGAAGAAGAAGAAAGCAAGGGCTATACCACCGGATTGGGAACCACATTGATGGTAGGCGGTGAATACCGTTTGGGACTGAAGGAGCAATTCAGTGTGGGTGCGTTGTACACCACTCGTTTTGCCGAATTGCGCAATGTTTCTACTTTCAGTGCCGTTGCCGGTTATGTTCCCGCTTCCGTCTTCAACGCTTCCCTCAGCTATACCTACATGCAATACACAGGCAGTGTCATTGGCGGTTTGATTAAGTTGGGTAGCGCGTTCATAGGCGCTGATTATGCTTTTGCCGGTCCGCAGGCTTCCTATAACTTCTACATAGGTATGTCCTTCAAGATTGGAAAGCGGTCGGGAGACAGATAAACTTCTTGGATATGTAAAAGGTTCGTTATGAAATTCATACGTATATCATTTAGTATGAAGCAGTGGCTTTGCGGCTTTGTTTGCATTGCCCTGCTTCAGGCTTGCGGCGTTTCCGAAATGGTAGACGACATAGAGGAGGCTGAGGGACTTGCTGATTATACCGATTGGTTGGACGAGCTGCCGGTGAGCGTTGCCACAAGTGAATTATGGGATGTGAAAGTCTGGTTCCCGGAAGAAGCTTATAACAGGCATCTTACTTTCCTGCTGAGTGAGCGTCAGGATGCCGAGGGAGGATTTAAGATACCTGTCGATGACGAAGTTCATTCGTTGAAAGGGTTGAAAAGCAACACTCCTTATTATTATTGCTTGCGAAGCGATTCGGTGGCGGTAAAAAGTGTGGTGCGAACGTTTAACACCCCGTATTTCTCGCCAATAGAAATAGGACTTGTCGAAGAAGAGGACCGTATCAGATGTGAAATCTATACGGATATTCCTCAAGAGTATATTATAGAAAAAGGCTTTTACAGCGAGGAGGACAATAGTTGGAAGTATGTGGTCGAAGGGGATGATTTCAGCATCTCCAGGGATTCCATGCTATATTCCATAGCGGCTTATCTGGTCATGGAGGAAGGAATGGCGTACTCCCAAATGTGGAATGGTTATGCTCCAAGTTTCGGTCCCATCACTGAGATTTATCAAGGTAACGCCCTGCTATTGCAATGCGAAATAAGAGGAGCCTTGTATGGAGAGTTCGAAGTCGTGCTCTCAGATGGTCGGAAGCACAATCTTGGAGCGGATTTTGTCAAACAAACCAGCAAGAATAGTTGCCTTTTGACTCTCGATCCGCCGCATTATGACGTGCCAGTGAAGATTCAGTGCACTTATCGTAACTATTGTAGTGAAGAATACATATTGCAGCCAGTTGAAGAATAATGAAAGGAATGACAGCCATGAGAAAATATATATTTCATCTGTTGAGTGCGCTCGTCCTTATGACAGGGGCGGTCTCTTGCGATAAAGTAACGGAAGCTATATTAGAGGAGGAAGATGATGGCTTGCATCGGGGATATTCCGTGGAACTTTATGAACCGGAGATGGAAACCGACCTCAGTTATACGCTGACGGCAAAGTTCAGCGATATGGAAAGGTTTCGCTATAATAAGATGAGGGCGGGCTTTTACATCGTCAAAAGTGACTATACCCCCTATCACCCTACGGCGGAAACTGCAGGCGAACCTTATGAAACGCAGGATTGGGTTGTTGAGAACGACGACTACAAATGGGTGGACGAGATAGCCGATGACGGTACTTATTCATTCAACTTCTCTCCGATAGGGAATCAACAATACACTTGCAAAGCCTGTGTTTTGGAGGAATTATCGGACGGTAGGCTTCAAGTAATAAACAGTGAGCCGTTTTGCGTCCGCGGAACGACTCCGATTGAGCTCGTGTTGACGGACACGCTGAGCGTCAGGTTTGAAATTCATATTAATGGTGAGTGGGTGAATACGCGCACTTTGGGAGGAAGCGGTATTTGCTGGTCGAGCGAGGGCGTTCCCACCATGGAAGACAACTACACTCCCTATCAGTCTTATTCTTTCAATTTCGGTGATTGCGAAACTGTCTACCTGCGCGGATTCTTAGCATACGAAAACGGAGCGGTAGACTATTCCAATGTGATAGAGTATCATCCGCAGGAATGGACATACTATGTCAGAACCCGGGAAGACTTGGCGCATCTGGCAGGAACGGAATATGAGAACTTTCGAGGTACGATTGTCTTTGAAATAGATATGTTGGAGGAGGAGAAGAAACTCTTGAATACTTATTTCAATTGTTATGTGGAAGGCAATGGGCACAGCCTCTATTTTGGCAGTGTAGGCCCTTACGGACATGTGGATAACGTGAGGATTCTTTACAGTTATCCATGGGAGTTGAAAAACCACGGGATAATAACCAACTGCTATATTGACGGGAATAATCATCTGATTAATATGCCCGAAGGGTACATAGGGCAATGTAGCGGTTGGATTAATGAGAACCAGGGGTTAATTGAAGATTGCCATGAAATTACAATTGCAAGCAACTATGGAGTGGTGAGAAATTGCGTGAATTCATATTCTTTTATCTACGACAAGAATTTGGCGCCATACAATTGTGAGTATATAGTCATGACAAACACGAAGTACGGTATTATAGAAGGTTGTTCCCAATCCTATCCATACTATTTTGTATATGGATCTAATGAAGGAATCGTCCGATAGCCTTATAGTTTGAATAGGGATATTCAGTAAAAAGCTAACTGAAATTAGGAAAAGACAGTAACCTTGGTTGCTAGGGCAAGTAACCAAGGTTACTTGAAAACCGCTTTTCCAAGCCTGCTCAGCCTATTAATTCTTCTAACGAACACATCACTTTCCGGTGCGGATAACGCGCTAGCTCATCTGCGGTAGTAACTCCGTGTGTCACTCCCGCGAAGTCCACGCCTGCGGCAAGAGCTGTTTCCGCATCTACTACGCTATCGCCAATATAAAGCGTTTCCTCTTTGGATGCCCCTAAACGTTCCATCGCGAAAAGTAGACCTTCGGGCGAAGGCTTGGGGGCTTTTACGTCTTCGCCTCCCACGATGATGTCAAACAGGCCGGTGAGTTGCTTTTTATCTAATAATTCACAGATGCGATAACGAAATTTGGTTGAGATGATGCCGGTCTTTTTCCCGGCCTTCTTCAGTGCCCGGATAGTTGAGTCGGTTTCGGGGTAAAGCACCGTGTTGGCTGTCATAAACACGTCAGCTTCTTTCACATATTCACTTCGGTAAGCCTTCAATAGTTCCTCATTTGTCACCCCCGTCAAAATGGAAAAAGATTCCTCCAGTGTTTTGCCGATGGTGCGCTTAATGGCATCGTCGGATACCTCGACATAACCATGGCGTTGCAGCACGTGTTGGAAACAGAGAACAATGCCAGCCGAAGAATTGGCCAGCGTATAATCGAAATCGAACAGGTAGGTCGTATAATTCATTACTTTTTCTTCTTTGGAATTTTGCGACAAAGGTAGGCAAAATATTCTAAAATAAAGCTTTGTTCGTTTGGCTGATTCAATGAAAAGCTGTACTTTTGTGCCCGATTATTCCTAACCGGGTTCGACAAAGAGATTTCTAAGTGATTAGAGACCACCCGGCGGAGCTAACTTATACATATTTATATAAGATGTACGCAATTGTAGAAATCCAAGGCCAGCAATTTAAGGCAGAAGCTGGCAAAAAACTGTTTGTTCACCACATGCAAGGCGCTGAAGCCGGTGCGACAGTTGAGTTTGAAAAAGTTCTGTTGATTGACAAGGACGGAAACATTACCGTAGGTCTGCCTACCGTAGAAGGCGCAAAGGTGGTTTGCGAAGTCGTTTCTCCGTTGGTAAAGGGCGACAAAGTGCTTGTGTTCCACAAGAAGAGAAGAAAAGGTTACCGCAAACTGAACGGACACCGTCAACAGTTCACAGAGTTAACAATTAAAGAAGTAGTTGCTTAATCAATTAAAAAAGTAAGAAGAAATGGCACATAAAAAAGGTGTAGGTAGTTCTAAGAACGGCCGTGAGTCAGCAAGTAAGAGATTAGGCGTTAAGATATTCGGTGGTGAGGTTTGTAAGGCCGGTAACATCATCGTTCGTCAGAGAGGTACGGAATTCCATCCGGGTAGAAATATCGGAATGGGTAGTGACCACACTCTCTACGCCTTGGTAGATGGAACTGTACAGTTTAAGGTTGGTCGTGAAGACAGACGTTATGTATCTGTCATTCCGGCTGAAAGTACTGCAGAGGCATAAGTTTTCTGATTATCTTCATAAAGAAGAAGGGATGTCACTCGAAGGAGAACGGCATCCCTTTTTCTTTTCATGCAGTCTTACCAAAAACGGCCTTAGCATCGTAAAGACGGCTTTTACAACAACTAAGGAGGAATTCTCGCCTATCGAAAGTTTCACGCTTTCACCACCTTTCATCTTCTTGATTTTCAGATGTATATTGTGAAACATACCTTTCTTTCACGCTCAGAGATGTTTCACGCTATATGGTAAAATCGTACATTTATGTGCACAAATCGTACAGAAACGGTTCGTAAGGAAAGATTCCGTAACCTTCACAAAACGGAGATGTGAAACATCCGTGAAGGATGTATCTTTCACAGCATTTATCTCAAACTCAATTTGTTATGGCACTGTGAAGGCGTGAAACTTACAACGGAAAGATGGGTGTAGAGGGTGAAACATACAGTCTTGCCGGTACAGACCCGGCCTGTTTTCAAGCGCTCAAATAACGTTTAATCAGAAGGTCGCTCCCATTTAAAGGGAAGCGTCGGCACATTAAATGATAGGGAGCGGGACGTTAAATGATAATTTGGCTATTTCGTAGATGTCAAAACAGCGCATCCTCTTTCTTTTTACAAAAGAATAGACTATCTTTGCCCCGCCAAATGAAGTATAATTTTTAAAATCAAGATAAAAGCTATGCTTACTATCAAACAAATCACAGAAAACACCGATGCCGTAGTGCGCGGTCTGGAGAAGAAGCATTTCAACAATGCCAAGGAGGCCATCGAACAGGTGTTGGCTCTGAACAACAAACGTAGAAGTACGCAATCCCAATTGGATAATAACCTTGCCGAGGTGAACTCGCTTTCCAAGTCCATCGGCATGCTGATGAAGGAAGGGAAGAAGGATGAGGCGGAAACGGCAAAGGCACGGGTAGCTGAACTGAAAGAGGCCAACAAGACCTTGCAGGCTGACATGGATAAAGCAGCCGGAGACCTTCAAGCGTTACTGTATACTATTCCTAACGTGCCTTACGAAGAAGTGCCCGAAGGCGTTGGCGCAGAGGACAATCTCGTAGTGAAGATGGGCGGTATGGAAACTGAACTGCCAAAGAATGCCCTGCCTCACTGGGAATTGGCCAAGAAGTATGACATCATCGACTTCGACCTGGGCGTGAAAATTACCGGTGCCGGTTTCCCTGTGTATAAGGGTAAAGGCGCTCGCCTGCAACGTGCCCTTATCAATTTCTTCCTGGACGAAGCACGCGCTTCAGGTTACACAGAAGTGATGCCTCCTACGGTGGTGAACGCCGCTTCGGGATATGGCACGGGTCAGTTGCCCGATAAGGAAGGACAGATGTATCATTGCGAAGTAGACGATCTCTATTTAATTCCTACAGCAGAGGTTCCCGTAACCAATATTTACCGGGATGTTATTTTGGACGAGAAAGACCTTCCCATCAAGAATTGCGCTTACACCGAATGTTTCCGTCGCGAAGCCGGCTCATACGGCAAGGACGTACGCGGACTGAACCGTCTGCACGAATTCTCCAAAGTGGAGTTAGTACGTATTGACAAGCCGGAGCACAGCCGCCAGTCTCACCAGGAAATGCTGGATCATGTAGAAGGATTGCTGAAGAAGCTGGAACTTCCCTACCGTATTCTCCGCCTTTGTGGGGGCGACATGAGCTTCACGGCCGCCATCTGTTATGACTTCGAAGTGTACAGCGAAGCGCAGAAACGCTGGTTGGAGGTAAGCTCTGTTTCCAATTTCGACACTTATCAGGCCAACCGCCTGAAATGCCGTTACCGCAATGCGGACAAGAAGATTGAACTTTGCCATACGCTGAACGGATCCGCTTTGGCTTTGCCCCGTATCGTAGCCGCTTTGCTGGAGAACAACCAGACGCCCGAAGGCATCCGCATCCCGAAAGCGTTGGTTCCTTACTGCGGATTTGAAATGATAGATTGATAAAGCTATATATATTGTAAAAAGCCGCCTCCGGAAATAAACGGAAGGCGGCTTTTTGTTGTGTTTTATATGATTATTGTAGAATACTTCACCTTTCATTGCTTAAATCTTACTAACAGAACACTAAAACGGGCAAATATAACAGCGGTAAATGAATATTAAACCTTAAATTTGGGGCAATTTTTTAAACTCTAAATAAAATAATGGCAATGAAAGAAAACTTGAAACCGGCAACAGGCCGACTGGGCGTGTTGGTGGTTGGGGTAGGGGGTGCTGTGGCCACTACCTTAATTACGGGCGTTTTGGCAGCCCGCAAAGGGCTGGCAAAGCCCATTGGTTCTATCACGCAAATGGCAACCATGCGTGTGCAGAGCGGTGAGGAAAAGAAGATAAAGGACATTGTTCCGTTGGCTGACCTGAACGACATCGTGTTTGGCGGATGGGACATCTTCCCCGACAACGCTTACGAGGCGGCTCTTTACGCCGAGGTGCTGAAGGAGAAAGACTTGAATCTGGTGAAGGACGAACTGCAAGCCATCTGTCCGATGCCCGCCGCTTTCGACCACAATTTCGCCAAGCGTCTGAACGGCACGCACATCAAGCAAGCCGCTACACGCTGGGACCTGATGGAACAACTGCGTGCGGACATCCGCGACTTCAAGGCTGTCAACGCTTGCGACCGCATCGTGGTGCTGTGGGCGGCCAGCACGGAAATCTATGTGCCGCTCAGCGATGAGCACATGTCCTTGGAGGCATTGGAAACGGCCATGAAGGAGAACAACACGGAGGTTATCTCGCCCAGCATGTGTTACGCGTATGCCGCCATTGCGGAGGGTGCTCCGTTCGTGATGGGCGCGCCCAACTTGTGTGTGGACATACCTGCCATGTGGGAATTCTCGAAGAAGATGAACGTACCCATCGCCGGAAAGGACTTCAAGAGCGGGCAGACGCTGATGAAGACAGTGCTGGCTCCGATGTTCAAGACGCGTATGCTGGGCGTGAGCGGATGGTTCTCCACGAATATCCTGGGCAACCGCGACGGCGAGGTGCTGGACCAGCCGGAAAACTTCAAGACGAAGGAAGTGAGCAAGCTGTCCGTGATAGACAATATCTTCGAGCCGGAGAAGTTCCCCGACCTGTATGGCGATGTATATCACAAGGTGCGCATCAACTACTATCCGCCCCGCAAGGACAACAAGGAAGCATGGGACAACATCGACATCTTCGGCTGGATGGGCTATCCGATGGAAATCAAGGTGAACTTCCTGTGCCGCGACTCCATTCTGGCGGCCCCCATTGCGTTGGACTTGGTGCTGTTCAGCGACTTGGCCATGCGCGCCGGTTGGAGCGGCATACAGACGTGGCTGTCCTTCTTCTGCAAGAGCCCGATGCACGACTTCGAGCATCAGCCCGTACACGACTTGTTCCAGCAGTGGCGTATGGTGAAACAGGCTCTCCGCACAATGATAGGCGAGAAAGAGCCTGACTATTTGGACTAAACAGATGTCCCGTTTGTCATAAAATGTACATAAACTATTGAAAAGGTTGCGCCAAAGACAATTTTTTATTGTAACTTTGGCGCGATTTTTTTAATAGGACCGAATAGAATGAGCAAACCGCCTTTCCTGCCGATGCTGATAGGCACGGGATTTGGCTCCGGATTCTCACCGGTAGCCCCGGGTACCGCGGGGGCCTTACTGGCCTTCGGGGTGTGGTATGCTTTGTCCTTCTTGGTGTCGGCATCCCTCCTGCTGTGGCTGACGGTCGTGCTGACGCTGGTGTTTACGGTAGCGGGCGTATGGGCTGCCAACCGGTTGGAACAGACGTGGGGCGAGGACCCTTCGCGTGTGGTAGTGGACGAGATGGTGGGCTGCTGGATTACGTTGCTGGCCGCTCCCGCCGGACATCTGTGGTACGGGCTGGCCGCCTTCGGGCTGTTCCGCCTGTTTGATATATGGAAGCCGTTGGGCATCCGCCGGATGGAGAACCTGCCGGGAGGCATTGGCGTGATGATGGACGATGTGCTGTCCGGAGTTTATGGTTTTATCGTACTCATTGTGGCGAGATGGCTGATAGCGTGAAGAACAGAAGCAGAAAGTCGTATTGGCGCCGGACGGTGTGGATGTTTGTCAAAGCCCAACTGTCCGCTCAGTTTGCCAGCCTGGTAGACTTCGTGGTTACTATTCTGCTGGTGAAGCTGTTCGACGTCTTCTATCTGTACGCCACGTTCACGGGTTCGGTCGTGGGAGGTATGGTCAATTGCACGGTCAACTACGGCTGGGTGTTCAAGGCCGACGGCATAAAGAAGGTGCATGTGGCGTTGAAGTACCTCTTCGTGTGGGGCGGAAGCATCATGCTCAACACGTGGGGCACGTTCGCCCTGACGGAGTGGCTGACGGACATGAAGTGGGTCAACGGACTGCTGGGCTACTACGTGGACAACGTCTTCATCCTGTCGAAGATTATCATGGCCGTGCTGGTGGCTTTCGTGTGGAACTACCAGTTGCAGCGCATCTTTGTGTACCGCAACCTGCACTTCCGTGACTTCTTGAAACAATGTTTTGATATTAATAGATATAGAGATGAATTATAGAGATTGGTTGCAACAGTTGATTTACAGAATCATAAATCCTGTTGTGCATGGCATGATTAAGGTGGGCATCACGCCCAACATCATTACGACTACGGGACTGGTGCTGAACATAGCGGCGGCTGTCGTGTTTGTGTACGCGGCGGTGACCGACTGGAACACGGCGTTGACCTATGCCGGATGGGCGGGCGGACTGGTGCTGTTCGCCGGACTGTTCGACATGATGGACGGTCGCGTGGCACGTGTGGGAGGCATGACTTCCACCTTCGGCGCGCTGTACGACTCCGTGCTCGACCGCTATAGCGAGCTGGTCACCCTGTTCGGCATCCTCTACTTCCTCCTGTTCCAAGGCTACTTGTGGGGCTCGGTCATCACCGGACTGTCCATCATCGGCTCGCTCATGGTGAGCTACGTGCGGGCGCGGGCCGAGGGGCTGGGGCTGGACTGCAAGGTGGGCCTCATGCAGCGGCCCGAGCGTGTGGTGCTGACCGCCGTGGGAGCCATCTGTGCCGGAGCCTTCCAGCGCGTCGGGCTGTTCGACCCCATGTACATCCTCATCGCCCCGCAGGCCATCATCGCCGTACTGGCCAACTGGACAGCCTTCGTGCGCATCGGCCATTGTCATAAACTCCTGAAGCAGCAACAACCCCAATGAGCCGTCTGTCCCTGCCTTCCGTGCGCGAGGCCGTGTGGGTGCTCGTGCTCTCCGTCCTGTTCCTGGCGCTGACGGGCCTGTACGTGGGGCTGCGCGTAGACCACTTCCTCATCCTTGCCCTCTACTGGGCGCTGTTCTTCGCCAGTGGCGTTACCCGTCGGCTGGTCGTGGCGCTGCTGCCGTTCGTCGTCTTCGCCGTGTCCTACGACTGGATGCGCGTCTGGCCCAACTATGAGGTCAACCCCATCGACGTGCGCGGGCTGTACGAGGCCGAGAAGTCGCTCTTCGGCATCACCGTGGGCGGCGAGACGCTGACACCCTGCGAGTACTTTGCCCGTCACCATTGGCCCGTGGCCGACTTCCTGGCAGGCATCTTCTACCTCTGCTGGGTGCCCGTGCCGATAGCCTTCGGCGTCTACCTCTACCTCAAGGGCAAGCGCGACGCCTACCTGCGCTTCGCCATGGTGTTCCTCCTGGTCAACCTCATCGGCTTCGCCGGATACTACATCCACCCCGCCGCCCCGCCCTGGTACGTGATGAACTACGGCTTCGAGCCCGTCCTCGGCACGCCGGGCAACACCGCCGGACTGGGCCGCTTCGACCAGATGCTGGGCATCACCGTCTTCGAGGGCCTCTACGGGCGCAACGCCAATGTCTTCGCCGCCGTGCCTTCGCTCCATTCAGCCTACATGGTCGTCGCCCTGGCCTACGCCGTCATAGCCCGTTGCCGCCGTTGGCTCATCGTCCTGTTCGATGTCATCATGGTGGGCATCTGGTGCACGGCCGTCTACAGCGGACACCATTACATCATCGACGTCACCCTGGGTGTGGCCTGCGCCCTGCTGGGCATCCTCGTCTTCGAGTACGGGCTGATGCGATGGGCGCCGTTCCGGCGGTTCTTCGGGCGATACGCCGCCTATCTGCAAGGTTGATACATACGCATATCGTTCATACCCCCTCCCGTATCACGCATCCGGCGTGATACGGGATTTTTTTGTGCCCGGATGCTTGCATCTATGCGGAAAAGCTGTATATTTGTATGGTCAAAAGGTATATACCTTATGGGTGAAAAGGTATATACCTTATGAGTGGTAAAGTATATACCTTTTGATATATAAGGTATATACCTTTTGACTTAGGAGATACGTATGAAACCATTTATGACATACTACTATGGCAAGATACAAGTTACGTAGAAAACGAAATGGCATCAGCCGTGAAAAGAGTGACCTTTGGTACGCCGAACCTTCGCCCGCGCAGCGGATGAAGGCGCGTCAGCTGTGCCGCTTCGCCACGCAGCATACTACGATGGGCAACATGGAGTTGATGATGGCGTTGGAGATACTGGCGCAGTATCTGCCCGCGGTGCTTGCACAGGGGACGATTGTGGAAGTGGGGCGGCTGGGCACGCTGCAGCTGGCCTATGGCAGCGAGGGGGTGGAGGAGCCGGAGGACTTCAACTACCACCTTATCCGGCGGCCAAGGGTGGTGTTCCGTCCTTCGCGCGAACTGACGCAGGAGGTGGAACGGCTCATCTCGTTCCAGTTGGACGGGATTATGTCGGGGCCGTATTCGTTCCCCACGGTGGAGGCCTATCGCCAGTGGCTGAAGGGGCGTGAGGACGAGGAGTGACAGGATGTGTGTATTCTTATTAATGAACAGATAACGTATGGAGAACTTTGTATTTTACAGTCCCACGGAGTTTGTCTTCGGGCGGGACACGGAGAGACAGACGGGCGCGCTGGCGGTGAAGCACGGGGCGCACAGGGTGATGATTGTGTATGGCGGCGGGTCGGCCGTGCGTAGCGGGCTGCTGGACAGGGTGCGTGAGTCGCTGCGCGAGGCGGGGCTGACGTGGTGCGAGATGGGGGGCGTGCAGCCTAACCCGGTGGACACGAAGGTGTACGAGGGCATCGACCTCTGCCGACGCGAGGGGGCGGACATGCTGCTGGCCGTGGGCGGCGGCTCGGTGATTGACACGGCGAAGGCCATCGCGGCGGGCGTGCCCTACGAGGGTGACTTCTGGGACTTCTACGTGGGCCGGGCGCAGGTGACGCGGGCGCTGAAGGTGGCGGTGGTGCTGACCATTCCGGCGGCGGGCAGCGAGGGCTCGGGCAACACGGTGATAACGAAGGTGGACACGCGGCAGAAGATGAGCCTGCGCGCGCCGATGTACCTGCGTCCGGTGTTCTCGGTGATGAACCCTGAGCTGACGTATACGCTGCCGCCGTATCAGACGGCCTGCGGGGTGTGCGACATGATGGTACACATCCTGGAGCGTTACTTCACGAACACGGCGGACGTGGAGATTGCGGACCGCATGTGCGAGGGCGTGCTGACTGCCATCGTGAAGGAGGCGTACCGGGTGAAGCAGAATCCGCAGGACTATGGTGCACGTGCCAACCTGATGTGGGCGGGCATGGTGGCGCACAACGGCACGTGCGGCGTGGGGTGTGAGGAGGACTGGGCTTCGCACTTCATGGAGCACGAGGTGAGCGCGCTGTACGATGTGGCCCACGGGGCGGGCTTGGCGGTGATTGTCCCGGCATGGATGACGTTCATGGCGGAGCGGCATCCGGAGAAGGTGGCTCAGCTGGGCGAGCGTGTGTTCGGCGTGGCCCGTCAGGAGGACTTGGGGGAGATGGCCATGGGCTGTGTGTCGCGCCTGAAGCACTTCTTCCGCTACATGGGGCTGCCGGTGAGCTTCAAGGAGTTGGGCGTGGAGCGTCCGGACATCCCGCTGCTGGTGCGCAAGCTGCACGAGAACAAGGGGTCGCTGGTGGGCAACTACGTGCGGCTGACGCCGAAGGACAGTGAGGAGATTTACAGGCTGGCGCTGTAGACGGTGCGCCTGGGAAAGAGACAGGAGGAACGGGGCTTGCGGCCCGCTGTTCCTCCTGTCTTTGTAAGGGGTTACTTAATCTCGATTTCCTCCTTCATGTCTATCTCTTCCCCCTTGGGGTCGTAGAAGACGTATTGCAGAAACGCGAGACTCTGGTTCGGGATAATCTTGATGCCCAGTCCGTACTTCATCTGCCACTTGCGCTTGAGGGACATGAAGCCCTGGTTGACGTAGGCGGCGATGTACGGGTGGATGTGCAACGAGAATTTCTTTATCTTCAGCTTGTTTACCAGGTAGTCAATCTTGCTCTCCAGCGTGTCTGTGAAGAGGATGGACGGCTTTATTTCGCCCTTGCCGAAGCAGGTGGGGCATGTCTCGGCCGTGTTGACGTCCATGGCGGGCCGCACGCGCTGGCGGGTAATCTGCATCAATCCGAATTTGCTGAGGGGCAGGATGTTGTGGCGCGCGCGGTCCTTCTGCATGTTCTGGCACATGCGTTCGTAAAGCTTCTGCCGGTTTTCGGCCTCGCCCATGTCGATGAAGTCCACCACGATGATGCCGCCCATGTCTCGCAGGCGCAGTTGGCGTGCCAGTTCGTCGGCGGCTCCCAGGTTCACTTCCAGCGCATTGGCTTCTTGTCCGGGATTCTTGGTGCGGTTTCCGCTGTTGACGTCTACCACGTGCATGGCTTCGGTGTGCTCGATGATGAGGTAAGCGCCGCTTTTGTAGGAGACGGCCTTGCCGAACGAGGACTTTACTTGCTTGGTGATGCCGAAGTTGTCGTAGATGGGCAGCTTGCCCTTGTACAGTTTGACGATTCCTGCCCGGTCAGGGGCTATGAGTGTTACGTAATCCTTTATTTCGTTGTACACCGCCTCGTCATTGACGTGGATGCTTTCGAAGGAAGGATTGAACAGGTCGCGCAGCAATCCTACGGCACGGCTTGTCTCTTCGTAAATCAGTGTCGGAAACTTGGTCGCTTTCTGTATCTTGGCAACGGCGTCTTCCCAATGTTTCAGCAGTACTTTAAGCTCGCCGTCCAGTTCGGCCACCCGCTTGCCCTCGGCCACGGTGCGTACGATGACGCCGAAGTTCTTGGGCTTGATGCTCATGAGCAGTTGCTTGAGGCGGGCGCGCTCGGCGCTGGACTTGATTTTTTGCGATACCGACACCTTGTCGTTGAAAGGTATCAGTACGAGGTAGCGTCCGGCAAAAGACAGTTCGGACGTCAGTCGCGGGCCCTTGGTCGAGATGGGCTCTTTGACTATCTGCACCACTACTTCTTGTCCTACCTTGAGTGTGTTGGACACCGTTCCGTCCTTTTCAAGGTCGGGAAGCAGGGTTGCCTTGGTTATCGGATTGAGTTTCTTGCGGTCGCTTAAAGTTTGCTTTACGTATTTCTCCAGAGAGTTGAATTGAGGACCCAGGTCCTGGTAGTGAAGAAAAGCGTCTTTCTCGTAACCCACGTCCACGAAGCAGGCATTGAGGCCTGGCATCAGCTTCCTGACGCGGCCTAAGTACATGTTGCCCACCGAGAAAGAAAGGCTGCGGCCTTCTTTTTGAAGTTCCACCAGTTGCTTGTCTTCCAGCAGGGCGATGGACACCTCTTTGGGCTGTACGTCTACTACGAGTTCGCTTGTCACTATAAAAATGCTTTTAAATTACAAAAAACAAATTGTTCGCTTAAACAAAGAACAAACTCGCGAGGTCTTTCCGTTCACAAGTTTGTTCTTTGTTATGTCATTCAGACTAAGATTTTTACTTCTTGCTTTTATGTCTGTTCTTTCTCAGTCTTTTTTTCCGCTTGTGCGTAGACATTTTATGTCTTTTTTTCTTCTTACCACTTGGCATAGTCGTTAAAATTTTATTGGTTAATACTCTTGTTTATTATTTCTTCACTGCAAGTGTGAACGTTTTCGCAGGTTTAAATGCCGGGATGTTATGTTCCGGTATGATGATGGTCGTGTTCTTGGAGATGTTGCGTGCGGTCTTCTGTGCTCTCTTCTTCACAATGAAACTTCCAAATCCGCGGAGGTAGACATTCTCATCCTTGGCCAAAGATGCTTTGACGGCATCCATGAACGCTTCAACCGTTGTAAGTACTGTCGTCTTATCAATCCCGGTGTTCTTCGTAATCTCGTTTACAATATCAGCTTTAGTCATTTTTCTTTAAAAAAAATATTGTTAGTATTGTTCTCTTAATTTTTTGGACTGCAAATATATAGCTTTTCCTCGTCTTTGAAAAATATATTTCGGACATTTTTTAGAAAAAGTCGCTCTATTAAGTTTTGTTACACCGAAAAGCATTACTTTTGCGGTGCTGAAAACAAGGATGATTATGAGTTTATTTACCGGTAAATTGATGGAATGGTATGGGGTGAACAAGCGTGACTTGCCTTGGCGGGGGACAAAAGATCCTTACCTGATTTGGATTTCGGAGATAATCCTGCAACAGACGCGTGTGGCGCAGGGATATGACTATTTCATGCGCTTCGTGAGCCGTTTTCCCGATGTACAGACCTTGGCCGAAGCCGATGAGGATGAGGTGATGCGCTATTGGCAAGGTTTGGGCTATTATTCGCGGGCACGAAATCTGCACGAGGCCGCAAGGAGCATGGGCGGCGTGTTTCCTCGTACGTACGAGGGGGTGCGTGCCTTGAAGGGGGTGGGCGATTATACGGCTGCGGCTATCTGCTCCATAGCCTATGGCATGCCTTATGCCGTGGTGGATGGCAATGTTTATCGGGTGCTTTCGCGATATTTTGACATGGATATCCCGATAGACTCCACCGGAGGCAGGAAGGTTTTCGCGGCTTTAGCGCAGGAGATGCTTGACGTGCGGCATCCCGATACGTATAATCAAGCTATTATGGACTTTGGCGCCCTGCAATGCATCCCCCAGTCTCCCGATTGTTCCGCATGTCCTTTGGCTGATACCTGCTTGGCTTTTGCCCGTGGGCGGGTGTCTGTACTTCCGGTGAAACAGCATAAGACTAAGGTGACCGACCGCTATTTTATATATATATATGTACGCGCGAACAATGAAATGCTGCTGCGCAAGCGTACGGGGGATGACATTTGGCGTAATCTTTACGAGCTTCCCTTGTTGGAAGTAGAGCGTCCGATGGACGAGCGGGAAGTGTGTCAGTTGCTTCAGGATAAGGAATGGATGCCAAGGCTTGGCGAAGGCGTCACTTTTGTCCCGTTAAAACGCGGTCTCCGCCATGTTTTGTCCCATCAGGTCATTCATGCCGATTTTTACGGGTTGGCCTTGCCATTTCTTCCCGCAGGTCTGGC
This sequence comes from uncultured Bacteroides sp., assembly GCA_949300425.1. Taxonomy (GTDB): domain Bacteria; phylum Bacteroidota; class Bacteroidia; order Bacteroidales; family Bacteroidaceae; genus Bacteroides. Next base: position 880 of record CASGED010000126.1, on the reverse strand, counting down.
GGATTATGTGCGTGTGCCCATAGACGGGTGGGGACGTTATGCTTTGCCCCGGCTGGTACATGCATTCTTGGAGGAATACAAGATTTAAGAGGCGTAAATGTCCACGGGTTTTAAAAGAAAATTGTATCTTTGCGCCCTGATTTTTCATGGAAAAAGATGAATCTGATAATAGACATTGGGAATACCGTGGCTAAGATAGCCCTGTTTGATGGTGATTCACTGGTAGACGTGGTGCACGACTCTAACCGGACGCTGGAGCGGTTGCCCGACATCTGCTCGCATTATGACGTGGAGCGTGCGATAATGGTCACTGTAGTAGACCTTAGTGAAGAGGCGGAAGCCCGCCTGTGCAATTTGCCTTGTCCTTTGCTCAGGCTGGGGGCGGATACGCCTCTGCCGGTGGAGAATCTGTATGAGACGCCTGAAACGCTTGGCTACGACCGTATGGCGGCGGTGGTTGGTGCTTGCGGGCGTTTCCCGGGGCGGGATATTCTGGTGATAGATGCGGGTACATGCATTACGTATGAGCTCGTGGACGCGGCCGGACGCTATCACGGGGGAAATATTTCTCCCGGGTTGCAGATGCGTTTCAAGGCATTGCATCAGTTCACGGGGCGTTTGCCTTTGGTGGAGCCGGAAGGCCGGATTTTGCCCGTTGGAAAAAACACCGATACAGCCATTCGTGCCGGCGTGTTGCGCGGTGTTGAGTATGAGATTGAGGGCTATATCCACTCAATGAGAACTAAATATCCTGAACTTTTGGTTTTTTTAACGGGCGGTGATGAATTTTCTTTTGATACAAACTTAAAAAGTATCATCTTTGCAGACAGATTTTTAGTATTGAAAGGATTAAACCGAATATTAGTGTATAATAATGATA
>CASGED010000125.1 GCA_949300425.1 uncultured Bacteroides sp. | reverse complement strand
CAAACTCCGTGCGACCCACTATTAAAGCGAGCCTCACTGTTTTCTGCCTTGACAGGGCTTCGCCATTGCGACATACAAAAATTGAAGTGGTCGGAAGTGGAAGAGTTCAACGGAGGCTACCGTTTGAATTTTACTCAGCAGAAGACTAAAGGTGTTGAGTATATGCCCATATCCGAACAGGCATTCCAGCTTTGCGGTGAACGGAAAAACGGTGAACAATTGGTTTTTGCCGGACTGCCCGACCCGTCATGGATTAACCGTCCGATAAAGAAATGGGTGGCGGAAGCCGGAATTACGAAGCACATCACCTACCATTGTTTTAGGCATTCGTATGCAACCCTGCAACTTGCCGGAGGTACTGACATTTATACGGTCAGCAAAATGCTTGGTCATACTAATTATTATTCAAGAATTCTTGTTTTGACAAATCGGGCGACTGGTCTTTCATGTAATCGTATGCCGCGAGCAGGAAGCCACCTGTGCCACAGGCGGGGTCGCATACCGTTTCGCCTATCTGCGGCTTGATGCAATCCACCATTGCGCTGATGAGTGGGCGTGGTGTGAAATATTGCCCGGCACCGCTCTTCTTGTCTTGACCATTCTTTTCCAAAATGCTTTCATAGATTGCCCCTTTTACATCGCCATCCATGATGAGCCATTGCTCCTCGTTAATCATGGTGACGACCTTTTTGAGGTAGACGGGCTTGTCTATCTTGTTCTGCGCTTTGGTATAAATAGTGCCTATCAGATTGTCCTGCTCACTAAGTATCTTCAAGGTTTGCTCGTACTGGCTAACCAATTCGTAGCCATCCAATTCTATCAGGTCATGCCATTGATAGCCTTCCGGTATGGCGGACTCTTCGCCAAACATTTCCACATTCTCTGCGTCCATCTTTAAAAACAGCAGATAGGTGAGTTGGGTGATGTAGTCGGTGAAGCCTATGCCTTGTCCGGATAGTGTGGTAGCCAGATTCCATACCTTTTTTGTCAATGACTGTTCATTGGGCGTATTGTTATTTGCCATGATGTTATGCTGTTTTTCTTAATACTACAAAATTAAACAATGAAAGAAGTGCCGCATCAGCCTGTTGCATATTGCCAAAAGCACTTATCATTTGGGCTGAATGTGTTCGGTCTGTCATACGCAAATCCCTTACGGTGCAGGCTCCATTGGAGGCAATATAGTCCACGATACGGCTCATTACTTCACGCTGTTTGTCCGTGATGCCACCTTGCTTTTGACCGCACCATAGATTGAAGAACTGTTTGGCTGACGGATAAACGCTTTCCAAACGCTCTATCTGATGATAGGCAAAACGCACAAGCTGTATAAGGTTGGTCAATGCTTCTGCTTCTTGTTTCTTTGAGGTTCGCTTTACCTTGTCTGGACTGATGATTGCGTAAGAATTCCACAATTGTTTAGGAGAAAAGCGACTGCTCTCCATTTTCAATCTGTTCTCCAAGTCTTTCAGCATGGCATATGTTATCGGTTCGCCTTGATTGTTATAAATGATTCGCAATGCCTCTATGTCATCACAATGTTCGTTACAATATTGCTCGAAAGCCTCTGTGTCGTTTTGGGCTTCTTCCGTGGAAAAGCCTTTGAAAATAAGCTCATCTTCACCGGGCATTAAAGTGTTGACAAAACCTGCAGCCAAGATGAGTATGTATTTTCGGGCTTCTGCATGGTTGGTTATAGGGGAAACCAATCCCTTGCGTTCGTTGTTTGGCTCATTTATGTCGTTGTATGGAAGTAACGTGCCATTTTCAAGTGCAGCGTAAATTCGAGTGGCCAATTCCTTCATGTCGTCATGTGCCAAATGTGCAAATTGCTCACGCTGCGCATTATCAGCCTTATTATATAGACGTGACAATGTGCCTGCAAGTCGTTGCAGGTAGTTATCGGGCAGATTACCGTGAGTGATGCGCTCCAATAATTCCTTGAGTGTGATAGTGCCATTCTCAGAGCCTTCAAGAGTTGGAATAGTGTGTTGGTGTTCCGTTACTCCGACTGCATCCACCAAAACAAAGCTGTCTTTGCTGATGGCGTTGGGGGTGACATTCCGCAATTGTTCATCGCCAATGGTTCTGACCCCACGCCCTTTCATCTGCGTATAAAGCGGTAAGGAAGCCACATCACGCATGAAAATCAAGACTTCCAGCGGTTTTATATCTGTTCCTGTCGCTACTAATGTGCAGGTCACGGCAATACGAAAGTCTTTGTCGTTGCGAAATTGCCGTATCAGTTCGTTGCTGTCACCTGCCGAGTAAGTAATCTTTTGTACAAAACGGTCATCAGTGCGTCCGAATACCTCTTTGGCAATGTTGACAATATTGGTGGCGTGATTTTCATTGAGAGCGAATATCAGCGTTTTAGGCAGATAATCCATATTTGGCTCTCTCGGTGGGTCGTTGAATAATTCGGTATAGACAATATCGCGATAAGTGGAAAGTATCAACTTAATTTGGGCGGGATTGATAATGCTACGGTTGAGTTCCTCCTTGGTGTATGTTTTTGTTTCCTTGTTGCTGACAGTCTTCACCTCGCCCGTATAACGAGTTTCTACCTTTGTACGCTGTCCTTCAAGTATGGCACCGCCTTCTTCCGTTTCTCTTGTTTTGATGCGATAGGTACGGCATTCAACATTCACACCATCGGCAATGGATTGCTCAAGAGTGTAATTCACAACCGTATTATAATTGAAGAATGCCGTGGTTTCAGGTATTGGGGTTGCGGTAAGACCTATTAATCGTGCAGTGTCGAAATACTCCAAGACCTTGCGCCAGTTACCATAGATGGAGCGGTGACATTCATCTATGATAATAAGGTCGAAGAAGTCGTGTGGCAGATTCGGATTATCTGGCAATGTCACCTCTTCCTCTATGTCTGCTTCATCGTCCGTTTCGTCATCATCAACAATCTCCTCACCTTTTAGGAGGAAATAAGCATCGGTAAACAACGATAACCAACGATAGAGAAGTAGGGTGTAGCTCAATGAGTTACGCCCTACTTTGTTTTTAACACTTTCTGATGGATTTGCTTATTTCTCGGATTTTTATTGCATATTTGTAGCATATTTGTGCCGGCACTTAAAAGTAGATAATGTGACGCTTATATAGTTGTCGGTGCTGATTGTGAATAATTTATGTTTCAAAGACAGGTATGTTAACAGCAAAATTCGAGATAGTACGCAAATGCAAGGTCTGCGGAGAACTGTTCAAAGCGAAGACCATTGAATTTTGGTATTGTTCCCAAGATGTTTTAAAATTGCTTGGAAAAGGAACAAGGATGAGGAACGAAAGATGCAGAAATTGGATGAGGTTATGAAGAAAACCATATAGCTTACTTCCTTGCACGATTAGTAATCGTTACGCCGTACGATTAGTAATCGTTACGTCGTACGATTGATAATCGTCACGCTGCACGATTACTAATCGTGCAAAGAAGTCTGTTATATGTATCGGGCCATAAAGGTTCGTGCAGCGTTTTCCGCAATCGGCTTGTCGGACTGATTCCTTTCACTCTAAAGTGATGTGGCTTTCATGACGGTTAACCGTCTTTATTTATAAAGATAGAACATGCGTTGCATCATATTCCATTTCTCATCCGACGTGGCGCCTTCTTTGCATACTTGAAACATGGCCATGTAGTTTTCCCACTCGGCTTGGCGAGGTAGCGTGGCCAAACGTTTCATGGCCGAGTCCCAGTCGAAATCAAGCGGTGTTTCTACAATCATAAAGAGGCGGTTGCCCAGAATGTAAATCTCCATTTCCAGGATACCCACTTGGCGTATGCCGGCTTGGATTTCGGGCCACGCTTCCGATTCGCTATGCCTTTTGATGTACTCGGCAATTAACTTCGGGTCGTCTTTCAAATCCATGGTCTGGCAATATCTTTTTACCGGGACGTGATACTCTTGTACTTTATAACCTTCTGTTTTCATAATCGGGCGCTTTTATCTGTGAGTAATTCAAGTTTCGTAAGTCAGGCAACCTGTTTTTGGCTTGGGCATAAGGATTCCTGCATATCGTTGGGAAAATGAGTCATTTTATAGTTGTATATAAAAACACTCAGCCCTATGCCAATGCACAAAGTTACAGACTTTCTTTCAGAAATCAGCGTATTTTTCAAAGAAAGATGACGCACATAAAGCGAACGGACGCAAAACCTGATGAACTTCAATTAATTATCATTTCTTATGATTGGCTGCGAAAACCGTAGGTGCTTCACCGAACACTTTCTTAAAAGCCTTGCTGAAGTAAGATGGACTTTCAATGCCCACTTCAATCATGATTTCACGGATAGTCAGGTTTTCTTCAAGAATCAGGCGCGCCGCTTTCCGAAGCCTGTAGTTCAATACGAATTCTACGATTGATTTCCCGGTCATTCCCTTCACTTTGTTGTACAACTTGCTTCGGCTCATGCACAGGGCTTCGGCAATACAGTTCACGTCCAATTGGGATTCTTCGATATGGGCTTCGATGAAGTCGGTGAGTTGCTTCATGAACAGATTGTCTTGTTCGTTTGTGGCCAGTTCGTTGCTGTCGGCGTAATAGTTTTTGGCATAATGTTCTTTCAGTTGTTCCCTGTTGTGGAAAACATTCCGGAGGGAAAGTTTTAAGTAGGTCAAGTCTATCGGTTTCTCAAAATACAGATCGGCGCCGGAGTCTACCCCTTCTATTTTACTTTCCAGACTAGTCTTTGCCGTTAATAGCACGACGGGGATGTGCGAAGTGTTCAAGTCATGCTTGATGTCATAACAGAGGGATATACCGTCTTTGTTGGGCATCATGATGTCACTGATAACCATGTCAAAGTCGTTGTGCTCCATTTGCGCCAAGGCTTCTATTCCATCACCTGCTTGCGTGATGAGGAAGTCTTCCGACAAAGCCTCGGCTATCAACGAGCGTAAGTCGGCGTTATCCTCTGCCAGCAGGATTTTTTTACGGTCCTTGCCGGGCAACTGTTCTTTTCCGTTTTCCGGTGAGTCGGGAGAGGGGGCAGTTTCCGCGATAGCGGTTTCTTCCGGCATTTCGGGCATTCCTGTTCCCGTCTGCTTGAAATCGGATGCGCGGAATATGTTCGTATCCATAGGCAGACGAACCACCATGTCCGTTCCTTTGTCCCGTTCGCTATAGATGGTTATGGAACCTTTGTGCAGCAGAACCAAACTTTTAACCAATGCAAGCCCGATACCGGTGCCGAGGTGTGAGTCGGCGTTAACGGTGTTTACCTTGTAGAAACGTTCGAAGACGTTGCTGATGGATTGGCGGGAAATGCCTACACCTGTGTCGCTCACGATGAGTGTGACAGCTTTTCCGGGGCAATCTCCTACGGTGAAACTGGCAGCGTGTTGTGACACGAATGGTTGTTCGCTGCTACGGGTTTCCAACCGGATGGAACCTTGTTTTCTTGTATATTTGAAAGCATTGTTCAGCAAGTTCATCACAATTTTTTCCACCACGTGCTTGTCCGCGTAGACAGTTGCCGGAATGTCTTTGTCCGGCACAATCCGGAAGTCGATGTCTTGCTGTTTGGCATAATCCGTAAAGTCATTGCCGAAGTCCGCCACCATTTGGTTAAAATGTACAGGTTCCAGTTCCAGTTTCATCATGCCGTTTTCTACCGTGCGGAAGTCCATCAGTTCGTTTACCAGATTCAACAGCCGTTGCGCGTTGCTGTTCAGTATGCGGTAATAGTATTCTTTCAGTCCTTCTCGCCGCAGCTTGTCCACGGCTGCTAAAATCAGCGAAAGCGGAGTGCGGAAGTCGTGCGAGATGTTGGTAAAGAAACGCAGTTGCGCCTCGTGGATCTGTTCTTTCTTATCGCGCTCCACGCTTTCCTGGTAAAGCATCATTTTAAACTTCTTTTTTTCGGAGAAATGGCGGTAAACGAAGTAAATGCCACTTGCCAATGCCAGCAGGTACAGGATGTAGGCGTACCAGCTGAACCACGGCGTGTTTTTGCGTACTACTTTGATGACGGTAGGGGTGTTGTTCCATACTCCGTCGTTGTTGGCGGCGCACACCTCAAAGTAATAAACGCCGGCAGGCACTTTCGAGTACATCACCAAGCGATTCTGGGCGTCTGTCATCATCCATTCTTTGTCGTAACCGCGCAGTCTGTACTTGTACTTGTTTTTCATAGGGATGTGGTAGTTGTCTGACGCAAACCTGAATCCGAAGCTGTTTTGGTCATGGTCCAGTACGATTTCACGGTAGCCTCCTTCCACCATGCCGTAGCGCGGGCTCGCTTGTTGCTGGTCGATGTAGACCTCCGAAATCAAGGCTTGGGGCTGATAGGTGTTAAGGACGAATCGGGTCTCGTCTACTGCCGTGAATCCTTCTGTCCCGCCGAAGTACAGTTTGCCATCACTTCCTTTCAAGGAGGCAAGCGGATAATAGACTTGTCCTTGCGTCCCTTCTTCCTTGTCAAACTGTGCCAACCGGTCGGTTTCTATGTCGTAACAGAAAAGGCCCCTGTCGGTACCCATCCATATTTTCCCTTGGTTGTGACACAAGGTGTAGATGGCGTTGTCGTGCCCGATGTTTTTGACGGGCAAGAATCGCGATGTATGGATGTCGTATTTCACCAGTCCGTTCCCGCTGGTGCCTATCCAGATGTTCCGGGAGTAGTCTGTGCAAAACGAATACATGCCTAAGTAGGCCGAGTCGGTGGGTGCTATTTTCTCTATTTCGTGCGTGTGGATATTCATGCAGTAGAGTGCTTCGTTGCTGAGCGTCCATAGTTGGTTCTCACCTTGTCGTTTCAAGTCGAACAGGTAATGGTTCACGCTGTCCAGTTCGTAATGGCTGAACGTTTGGGTTCGGAACGAGAAATAGGAAATCACCGGCTTCTGGTACTGGTATGCTACCCATAATCCGGAGTCGGCTTCAAGCGTCACTTTCCGTATGTCGTCTATCAGCAATGAATGTGCGTCGTCAGGCCGATGGCGGTAGCGTGTCCATTGGTTCCGTTGCGTGTCATACATTTCCAATCCGTCCCTGAACGTTGCTATCCAAAGTCTCTTCTTGTTGTCCATTACCATTGACTTCACGTTGTTCAAGGCGATTTCTCCCTTTCCTATATTGGAGGTGATGATACCCGTCCTTTTGTCCATGCGGTTTATCCCGCCGCCTTCCGTCCCTATCCACAAGTAGTTCCCCTCTTCGGCAAAGGCGCTGACAGGGGCGAAACTCAGCTGGCTGTTCCGAGGAGTCCACGACGTGAAAGCGTTGTTCTCATTCTTGTTCACGCAGCAGAGTTGTCCCGAATACATACCGATCCAGATGTTCGATTGTTTGTCTTCCGTGATGCTCCAAACGGAGTTGTTGGGCAAGCTGAACGGGTTGTTGGGCGAATGCGCGTAGTGGGCTGTTCTGTTTTCCTTGGTATGCAGCACGTACACTCCGTTGATGGTGCCGAACCAGATGTTTTCGCTCGTGTCTACGAAGTAACAGCGCAAGGAGTCGCCGTCAAATGCCGGGCGTGCTTCGAAATGTTTCTTGACATCCAGTGTCGCCAAGTCTATTTGGTACACACCCTTTTTGTCAACGAAAACCCACATATTCCCTTTGCGGATTTGTGCGAATCGTATCACCCCCCCCCCGTGGCGGCCGTTCGGCAACGTGGTGCAAAGTTCAAAAGCTCTGTCTACGTAGTTGAACCGGTAAATTTTGTTTTCAATAAAGCTGTATAAGTCTTGTTCGTAAGGGCAAAGTGACAGGTTGGTATAGGTCGGTTCCTTTCCGTCATAATGTGGCGTGCACGGCTCGCCGGTAGCGGGGTCTATGTAATGCCACAGTCTCCGGTTGCGTATCCACAAGCCGTTATGACCGTCTATGCAGATAGCCTCGGCGCTTCCACCGGTCTGTTCAAGCCAATCTCTCGTTAAGTCATAGCGGAAGATGCCGTTGTTGGTGTTGACGTACAGGTAGTCGGTAGAGTCGACAGCGATGTTTAGGAATACCCAACGCTTGCCGGGCAGCAGGTTGTTGAAGTAAGGGCGGTATTTTTTGTATTGATACCCGTCAAACCGGTACAATTCGTTTTCCATCATCACCCAGATGAACCCCAGTTTGTCCTGCTCGATCTGCTTTACGCCATCGTAATAGAATCCGCCTTCGGGCGACAAAGGCCTGAATTTGTAGTTCTCGTTTTCTGCCGCATAACTGCTCAGTCCTAACAGCAGGCAGAGTGCTATCGCAACGATTGTCTTCATGGTTTCCTTTGTCCGCATTGTATTTTTTCAGTTGCTCCAATCGGGTATTTGCCGTATGACTAAGTTCGGAGAGGTTTGCTAAAGAGGAGGTTGAGAATTATAAACGCTCAATCTCCTCCGTAGAAAGGCTTGTGTATTTGGCAATGGTTTCAAAAGGTAAACCATCCGCTTTCATGCTTTGCGCTATTTCTATTTGTTTGTTATATTCACCTTCCGCACGTCCTTCCGCACGTCCTTCCGCACGTCCTTCCGCACGTCCTTCCGCACGTCCTTTCTCTTGTGCTTCCCGCCTTGAACTACTTATTTGCATTTTTGCGGTACTCACCATATCCCAAAAGCGGTCATAGCCTTGCAGTTGTGCGTCGCTGAAAGCTGATTCCTCCAATTGGTTGACCGCTTTATGGATTTCGGGATTCTCCATTAATTCTTCCGGCACTTCACGTGTTTTCTCGTTAATTTCTGTCAGGAAGCGAAGCCAAAGAACTTGCATCTTCTTGTCACCGTAATTCTGTGGGGTAAACTTGGGTAACTCAATGAAGATGAACCGTAGCCCTTCGATAATCTCATGCGTATCGGCTGTTTCCACTATTTGGAAATCATGGTAATAAGTCTGCTTCTCCGAGAATGTGTCGTTCACAAGATTCAGTGAATAGACAGGTTGTAGGAGGTCGTAATCTCCCCCCTTGTCCAACTGACTGACGTATGCTTTCGAAGCATTAAACAGCACACGTTGTTTATAAGCGGAGGTCCACATCATCTGCATTTCCACAATAAATTGGCGGCCTTGCTTGTCTTTACAACGTACATCTACAATACTGTCTTTACGCATAGGAGTAACCGGAACCAGTTCGGGATTCAGGTATTCCACCCATGTAATTTCTTCTTCCGGTTTGTTAAATGGAAGCAATGCGTTTAAAAAACTAATTACCAAATCAGGGTGCTCGCCGAATACTTTCTTGAAAGTTAGGTCTGCTTTGGGGCTCAAATATTTCATAAATTTCTTCAGTTTTCGTATTTCTATGGGGCAAAGGTACGCAATTTTGGTCAAATACAGATGAATTTTGAGGACGGATTATAAAAAAGATGGAGTTACACACGCCAGCGTAACCCCATCTTTCAAAGATCTGTTTTAAAATAAAATATGAATGGCCGATTGCGGATATTCATATACCTAATTTGTTTTTCCGGCTTGTTCAAAAACAAAGGGGTGGAAAGTGTCTCCCGCTGTAGGACAAATTTCTACGACGCGTTTCTCGGCACTCGGATTAGATGCGATATTTACAGTCATAGTTACGCCCTCCACCTTCGCCTTCCACCAATCTCCTTCCAACGCCCTCCAGTCGCTTTCAGGAGTAGGGTCTAAAAACGTTCCGTTTTCCTCCGCATAACTAATCCAGATATTTTCGTAATTTTTGCAATGAAACACAAAAATTCCTCCTTCAGTTGGTACAGAAATACAAGAGGATGAGATTTTCACATCCGTTTCCCATTCCATAGGAGGCCAATCCCCAACGACCAACTCTTCATCACATGCTGTGAAAGGCATAACACAACATAAGAGACAAAAAGTTTCACATAAAACATTTTTCCAATCATAAGCTTATCATTTTTAAGGTTTGAATTATTAAGGTCTTGTCTATAAAGTTTTCCTAATCAGTTTCCTTTCTATATTAAAAAATACAAAGATATGGATTTTACTGCATAAAAAGAGTAACATTTTATAAAGAAAAGATGGAGTTACACACGCCAGCGTAACCCCATCTTTCAAAGATCAGTTTTTTAATAAAAACTGGGAGATATTATTTTATTCTTCATTTCCTCTTGGCCACCCGGGATTTTGTTCCAAAGCGGGATTGGCGGCAATAGCGGAAGAAGGTATCGGGCGCAAGTAATCTTTAGTCGGATCAAACGAACGGCGTTCTGCCGCATAGTTTGTGCCGGCATACGGGTCTATGTATTGCTTGCCGTCCTCCGGATTGACATATACAGAAATCGCATTCGCACCTGCTTCGGGTGTACCAGCTTTTGTAATAGCGCCATCGTAACGCGGATTGTTGAAGTCTGCATCTTCCAAGCGCATACCCAAAGGACGTTCTTTCAACTTTTCGCCCCATGCCCAACGCATCAAGTCGTAGTAGCGCAGGTACTCAAAGCACAATTCGATACGGCGTTCGCGGCGAATTTCTACCAACAGGGAAGAAATACCATATTTGGCATACTTCGGATCCATTTCGGGATTCGTGGTAGTCAGCGGCACCATGCCGACACGGGCACGTACTACGTTGATGGTATTGTTTATTACATCCTGCGTGCATTCACCCAATTCAGCCTTTGCTTCGGCATAGTTCAGCAACACCTCGGCGTAACGGAACAGAGCATAATCACTGGTTTCATTGCCATATCCCATTTTGTCCAATTCTTTGGAATAGTACTTGATGGCATGGTATCCGGTCGGGGTCGGCCAGTTGGTCATGGCGCCAATGCGGGGGAAAGTCTTGGTGGCATTACCGCCATTCAGAAGGGCGGCAGACGCTTCATTACCCGGCTGCAAGAATGTTTGCGTCAAACGTGGGTCACGATTCGTGAATTCCAGTTCCGGCGTATCGTTGCTATATTCATGGCTCAAAGCCACCGGGCGTGCCTGACCATCGCTGTCGATGCAAAGGTAATCGTCCACAAAGTCTTTGGTTCCTCCATCACGTAAGTTTACCACATATCCAGCCATACGGTGGCGCAACAGGCCTGCGGCATACTTACGGTAGAAGATGACTTCCGAGCAGGCGGACATATCATCCATAGTGAACAGGTTGGCGTAATCTGACTGTGGATTTCCCGTGTTATATAAGCTGTAACCCATACCCATCAGTTCTTCGGAGGCTTCCACGCATGCCCGCAAGAATTCTTGCTCGTCTCCCAAGTTGTGGTATTTGCGGAATGTTCCTTCAAACAAACCGATACGGCTCTTCAATGCCAAAGCGGCTCCCTTGGTTAAACGGTTGTCGCCCCAATTTTCAGCCGGTAAGTACTCACAGGCTTTGTTGATATCATCCAATACTTGTGCCATCACTTCTTTGCGTGGGGTACGGGGACCATACAATTCCGGTGAAGAAGTGTCTAACGGAATTGTTACCAAAGGAACATCGCCATAAGTCTGCACCATATAGAAGTAGAACCAGGCGCGGAAGAAAAGGGCTTCGCCTACATAAGGCAGCTTGGCACTTTCTTCTGCTTGTACCCTGTCATAGTTCTCCATAAACACATTGATGCGGCGCAACAATGTCCATGACCAACTTCCATAGTTAGAATTCCCACTTGGTTGGTTTTCAATACCTGCCGCTACGGCTGCTGCCCATGAATGACCGGCATCTGTCGAGACGAAATTGTCCGACATCATTTCCCGCCCGTAAGGACCATAGTTTCTTACACTATAGGTTGCATTATGGAAACCGACCATAAATTTATAGGTTCCGTTGTTCCCGGCCTCGTTATAGATACCGTTGCAATAGGCTTCCAAGTCATCGGTCGTATTCCAGAAAGCCACGTCGTTCAAGTCGTTGGTAGGGGTACGTTCCAAGAACGAATCATTGCAGGCGGTTGTAGCCAACGCCAAAGCTCCTACCATTATATAATTATAAAATCGTTTCATTGTCATTTTTTCATTTAGAAGGTTAAATTAACGCCGATAGAATAAGATCTCATAAACGGATAAGTCATACTACCACCATTGACAATGGCTTCGGGGTCGTACGGACCTTTCACCTTGGTGAATTCGAACAAATTCTCCGCACTGACATAGATGGAAGCATTGGTCAACCAAACCTTGCTGATCCATTGCTTAGGCAGGTTCCAACCGAGTGTCAGGTTCTTCAGACGACAATAAGCGGCGTCTTGCAGGTAACGGTCGCTGTATACACGGTTACGTGTATCCTTGGCACGCGGTATGGGCAGGTAAGCGTCCGGATTATCAGGGGTCCAAGAGTCATACACATGCCACTTCTGCGCATTGTAATATTCAGAACCGGCAGGCCAGAAGGCTTCATCGGTCGGCATATATTCACGCTTGCCTACACCTTGGAAGAAGATATTCAGGTAGTAATCCTTGTAAGTCAAGTTGGCAGTGATACCATATTGATAACGCGGCGTTGTGTTACCTATGATTTCCTGATCACCATGGTCGGTCAAGGTGCCGATACCGTCATCAATAACTTCGTTACCATCCAAATCTTTAATCTTGATGTCACCTGCTCCCCAAACTACATTTGAGATGTCTTTTTGGCTATACCAATTAGCTGCTTCCTCATCGCTTTGGAACAAACCTTCTACGCGGTATCCCCATATTTCACCCACTTTCATTCCTTCGTAATAGTCGCTGAGGTCGCCTGTCGGGTTGTCGTATTTTGTAATCTCAGCTTGTGAGTCAGACAATACCAAACCTAAGCTGTAAGAAAAGTCTTTGCCAATCTTGTCTCTCCAGTTCAAGGTCAATTCCCAACCACGTGTCTTCAACTCTGCGGCATTTGCAGGGGGAGCGTCAGTACCCAATAAAGCAGGATAGGACACCTTGATCAACATGTCTTTCGTGGCACGCACGTAGTAGTCGAAGCTCATGTCCAAACGTTGCTGCAAGAAAGTCAAGTCAATACCCACGTTGGTGGTAGAAACCTTTTCCCAAGTCAAATCGGGGCTGACCAAGTTACCTGGATTAATCAAGGTAGCATATTCATCACCCATGACCCAGTTGTTGGTAGTTCCGCTGCTCATAAACGGAATGTACGGATAGTAACGAGTGTTGCCGCTCCAGTCGCTGGATGAAATCAGCTGGTTACCCAATTGTCCCCAAGAAACACGGAGTTTCAAGTTGTCCAACCAACTACGGGTGCTTTCCATAAACTTCTCCTCGCTGACACGCCAAGCGGCAGAGAATGAAGGCAGGAACACGAAACGGTTGTCGGATGGGAAACGGGAAGTACCATCGTAACGTCCGTTGACTTCGAATAAGTAGCGATCGTTGTAGATGTAGTTCAAACGGAAGAAACCGCCGCGCAAAGCCCATTCGTAACCGTTCTGCGTTACTTGGTGGTTACCCGAACCTAAGCTCAAAGAAGGAATCTCACCATTCAAGATATCGTCCCGTCTTCCGCTGAACGTTGAGTATTTGGTCAACTCTTGGTTGAAACCAATCATCGCCTTCAAGTAGTGCTTGTCAGCAAACGTATTCTCGTAGTCCGTATAGGCGTTGAACGAGTAGTAGCTGGTGTTGTAGTTGTACATTCGGTAATAGTTCGTCACTGTACGTCCGTAAGTTTCCATAAAATTATTAGTGAAGAACTTGATGGGTTTGGAATGCTCAGAGTCCTTTTGATAATTGAGGTTGTAGTTGAAGTCTACGTGAGCTTTCCATCCTTTCAAGATGTCGAAGTCTGCGGTAGCGGTCAACCAAATGTCGTGTTCGTCTGATATGTTTCGTCCGGCATCTTTCAATAGCGCATAAGGATTGTTTTCAATGTACAAACCATCGAATTGGTCATATTCCGGATAGCGCGGGTCTTTTCTCCATACATCGATGAAATCGGAAGGCGTGTTGTAAACCACACGTTGCCAAATGCTTTTGCCCTCATACAAGAAAGGTTCGTCGGAAGTCTTGTAGTTATACAATGCCTTGAAACCTAACTTCATCCATTTGGTTGTCTGGTTCTCCACGTTGATGCGGGTATTCAACTGCTTGTATTTGTCATCGCCCACTTTGTAGAGACCACCTTGATTCAAATAACCTATGGAAGCATAGAAGCGGGTCTTCTCACTACCACCGCTGATATTGATGTTGTGACGTTGGGTAGGAGTCACGTTCTTAATCATCTTTTCCTTGTAATCAGCGTAGCCGTAGTAATAGAGTTGGCCGTTTTCTACCTCATATTCGGGATTGTTGACGGGATCGGCCTCATAGGCTCTCATCTTCTCAATCACTTCGTCACGGTATCTTTGCGCGATGCTACCGTTGACGCAAGCCAAGTTCATCCATTCAGCGTATTGCGACTGACTCTCGATGAATTCGGGCATGATTGAAGGCTTGGCAAACGAGAAGTTGCCCGTATAGCTGACTGTAGTCTTTTCAGCTTTCGATGGGTTTTTGGTCGTCACCAATACGACACCAAAGGCGGCACGTACACCATAAATAGAAGAAGCGGCAGCGTCCTTCAACACCGTTACGTTGGCGATGTCGTTGGGGTTCACCAAATCGAGGCTCATCTCCACGCCATCCACCAAGACCAACGGACTACCACCGTTGATAGAAGTCGTACCACGCACATTGATGGAAGGGCTTGCACCCGGTTGACCACTGGTGTTGGTAATCTGCAAGTTTGGAATCGTACCTTGCAGGGCACTTGCCGTGCTGGTAATAGGACGACTTTCCAATACCTTGGAGTCGATTTGGCCGATAGAACCGGTCAGGTTGACTTTCTTCTGCGAACCGTAACCTACCACGATGACTTCTTCCAAAGCTTGCGAGTCTTCTTTCAAGGTAACGGCAAAGGTGGTCTGACCCGCTACTTTGATTTCCTGTGTGGTGTAACCGATGAACGAAATCTGCAGGATTGCGTCTTCGGGTACATTACTTAAGGTAAACTTACCGTCGATGTCGGTAATGACACCGTTCGTGGTGCCTTTCACCAATACGTTGGCACCAATCACCGGACCCATGTTGTCCGTCACTACGCCTGTCACGGTCTTTCCGTTCTGCTGCACGGCTTGTACGCCGGCTGTGCCCGGAAGCTCGCCGCTGAAAGGACTTGCCATCACTCCCGCACCGGAAAGCGCGAAGAAGGCGCAAAACAAAATCCGCTTTGAATAATCAGAAGATGTTTTTCCTTTTTTCATATTAAAGATAAATTTTAAAGTTTGACATTCGATTTTAAGGTAATTCTTAAAATCCTCAGCCACAAAACTAAAGAGTTTTAAAAGAACCGAATTGTCCATTTTGCCATTTCTGTTGCTCATTTTGATAGCAAAACTGGAAACGCCTTATTATCAATGGTTTGCGGATTTACTTTTCTTTGCGTTTTTTATCTTATTGGGGAGTTTCAATTGTTGGAGGGGAGGGGAAATGGGAATTTAGATGGCACACAGATGACACAGATTAAAAAAGATGACCACAGATGTATCTGTCACCCTGAGCGTAGTCGAAGGGTCTCATGTAAGACCTCCTCATGCGTTACGTGAGATGTCTCGACAAGCTCGACAT
>CASGED010000124.1 GCA_949300425.1 uncultured Bacteroides sp. | reverse complement strand
TATATGATATGTTGTGGCTTAATATTTTCAGTTAGTCACATGAAAAGAATTTTGGCTTGTCAAAGGGAAGTTGCCTTTACTTTATCCCCGTACCTATATATACGGCTAATAAAGTAAAGTCAGAACAAAGGGAAGAAAAGAAATGGCTCCGCCAAACAGAGTATCCAATTTACGAAGTCTGCCAATGATACAGCCTGTTTTTCTTTTGGCTGCAAAATATTCGTGAGTGCATCTTGTTTTAGTTGACATCAGTTGGTGAAAATTCCACTTATTTTTGTACCTTCGCAACGGATAGAAAACAGGTGGACTTCGGACGGGAAAAGGGAGTTTTCCCATTGGTTCTGATTCAAGTGAAAAGTGCGGCAAAACGAACGGTTTTTGGCCTGAAAAACAAGCGGAAAAGGGCTTTTCTACCGTTTAAACAGCAACTTATTCATTTTCAAGTAGTTCGTTAGGCTGCATCGGAAAATGAAGTTCAAAAATCAAAAGTAAAATCAGATACAAAACGGATATAATTCAAGTGAAATATCGGCTGAAACTCAATGAATTGAGAGCGGTTACGCCGATTGTTACAATCTTGCTTTTGAAATGCTCAATTTGGTAACGCAACTCCGGTTCAAGTTGGCTTTCAGGCGGTTTTACTTGGCACTCGCCAAAATCGTCAAAACCTCATAAATCATTAACTTCCAATCATATTTCCGTGATTTGCCCAGTATCTCGCTTTTTTGTATTATCTTTGCTTGAAAAATAAGCATCCACATGAGGAAAAGACCGCTACATACACACGCATCGCTGCGCTTCCGACGCTGGAGTCACAAGCGCTATGCCGCCTTTGTCAGCCTGGGACGCGAAGTCACTATCGGGAGCCTGAAGAAGCGCGTGGCGGACCAATCGTTGCGCAAGCAACAGAACACGGTGGACGCGGACAACACACATCCCTATATGACCATTGAAACCCTGAAACAAGCGGTGCTGGCAGGCCATGACCTGTCGCCCGAAGAAGCGGCATGGCTGGCACGTCATGCGGAGCCGGAAGCGCTCTACCATGCCGCACACGAGATTACCAAAGCGTGCGCCCCACGCGAGTTCGACCTCTGCTCCATCGTCAACGCCAAGTCGAGCCGATGCCCTGAAGACTGCCGATGGTGCGCCCAATCCTCCCACTACCACACGCGGGCCGACACCTACGACCTGCTGCCTCCCGAAGACTGCCTCCGACACGCCCTGGCCAACGAGCGAAGCGGCGTCATGCGATTCTCCTTCGTCACCGGCGGACGGAAACCGTCGAAACGTCAGGTCGACCGACTGTGCGACATCGTGCGACACCTCCGCCGCCACTCATCCATCCCCCTGTGCGCATCCCTGGGCCTGGCGGATGAGGACGACCTCCGCGCCCTCCACGAGGCGGGAGTGACACGCTATCACTGCAACCTCGAGACCGCCCCCAGCTACTTCCCCACCCTCTGCACCACACACACGCAAGCCGACAAGATACACACCCTGGAGGCGGCGCGCCGGGCAGGCATGGACGTATGCAGCGGAGGCATCATCGGCATGGGCGAGACCGTGGAGCAGCGCATTGAGCTGGCCTTCACCCTGCGGAGACTGGGCGTGCGGTCCATCCCCCTCAACATCCTCAGTCCCATCCCCGGCACGCCACTGGAACACCAGCCGCCGCTCACCGACGAAGAGATACTCACCACCGTCGCCCTCTTCCGCTTCATCAACCCCTCGGCCTACCTGCGTTTTGCCGGAGGCCGCATGTGCCTGAGCCGGGAGACGCAAAAGCGTGCTATATATATAGGTATAAACGCCGCCATCACGGGCGACCTGCTGACGACCCACGGCTCGCGGGTAGAAGAGGACAAGCGCCTGGCACGCGAAGCGGGCTACAGCCTCTGCGCCTCGACGTTCGACCGCATGCACCTGTGGCATCCCTACACATCCACGTCCGCCCCCCTGCCCGTCTACAAGGTGAAGTCGGCCCGCGGAGCTACCATCACGCTGGACACGGGCGAGACGTTGGTAGAGGGCATGTCCTCGTGGTGGTGCCAGGTGCATGGCTACAACCACCCCGTGCTGAACCGTGCCGTGGAGGAGCAGCTTGGCCGCATGGCGCACGTCATGTTCGGCGGACTGACGCACGACCCTGCCGTCGAGCTGGGCCGCCTGCTACTGCCCCTCGTGCCCCCGTCGATGCAGAAGATATTCTACGCCGACAGCGGTTCGGTGGCCGTGGAGGTGGCGATGAAGATGGCCGTGCAATACTGGCACGCGCGGGGCGCGAAGCGCAAGTCGAACTTTGTCACCATACGTTCGGGCTACCACGGCGACACGTGGAACGCCATGTCCGTATGCGACCCCGTCACGGGCATGCACGCGCTCTTCGGCACCGCCCTTCCCGTCAGGCATTTCGTGCCCCGTCCGCGTTCGCGCTTCGACGGCGAGTGGGACCCGGCGGACATCGCTCCCCTGCGCGAGACCATCGAGCGACACGCCGGCGAGCTCGCCGCCCTCATCCTCGAACCCGTCGTGCAAGGCGCTGGCGGCATGTGGTTCTACCATCCCCGCTACCTCACGGAAGCCGCACGCCTCTGCCGCCGACACGGGCTGCTGCTCATCTATGACGAGATAGCCACGGGCTTCGGCCGCACGGGACGCCTCTTCGCCTGGGAGCACGCCGGGGTGGAGCCGGACATCATGTGCATAGGCAAGGCGCTGACGGGCGGATACATGACCCTCTCCGCCGTACTGGCCACCAACGAGGTGGCGGACACCATCTCCGGCCACGAGCCCGGATGCTTCATGCACGGACCCACCTTCATGGGCAACCCCCTGGCATGCGCCTGCGCCTGCGCCTCCATCCGCCTGCTCACCTCGCCGGAGTATGACTGGCAGGGACGGGTGCGCCGCATCGAGGCCCAGTTGCGCCGCGAGCTAGAGCCTGCACGCCGACTTCCGCAGGTGGCCGACGTGCGAGTGCTGGGCGCCATCGGCGTCATCGAGACGCGCCGACCCGTGGACATGGCCCGGATGCAGCGCCGCTTCGTGGAGGAAGGCATCTGGGTGCGTCCCTTCGGGCGGTTAGCCTACGTCATGCCTCCCTTCATCATCACGCCAGAGCAACTCAGCCGGCTGACCTGCGGGCTGGTGAAGATAGTGGGCGAGATGCCGACGCCGGATAGTAATGAATAATGACATGCGCATCGGTTCGGAGAAGACATGCGCATGTCACCCCCAAAGACATGCGCATGTGACCGGTCAAGACATGCGCATGTCATGGGGTAAGAGATGCGCATGTCACCACCCATGACATGCGCATGTCATAAGGGGTGAGATGCGCATGTCTTTGGGGGTCGCATAAGCATCTGATAATCAGATAGGTTATATCGACCTAAAAACAGACATGCCGAAGGCTTCGACCCCGAAATACGCGCCTGAACGGCGCATCCATGCGGAAAAATTGACTAAGAAATATATGAACAAATAAGTAAAGACTATGGCTAAAGAAAATGACTACGACTACATGCGCCGCGAGCTGGAGAGGCTGGACGCGGCGGGCAACCTGCGCCGTCTGCCCCGGCTGGAACATGACGGCCGATTCGTGACGGCGGACGGGCGGCGGATGCTGAACCTCTCGTCCAACGACTACCTGGGACTGGCGGCGGACATCGGTCTGCGAAGCGAGTTCATCGGCAGGCTGACGCCCGAGACATTCGTCCCCTCGTCCTCATCGTCCCGCCTGCTGACGGGCAACTGCCCCGTCTATGAAGAACTGGAAACGGAACTGGCCCGCCTCTACGGACGGGAAGCGGCGCTGGTGTTCAACTGCGGCTACCATGCCAACACGGGCATCCTGCCCGCCGTGGCGGACGCAGACACGCTGATACTGGCCGACAAGCTGGTACACGCCAGCCTCATTGACAGCCTGAAGCTGGGCACGGCGCGCTACCTGCGCTATCGGCACAACGACATGAAGCACTTGGAGCGGATACTGCACGAATACGCGCCCACGCGCAAACGCACCGTCATCGTCACCGAAAGCATCTTCAGCATGGACGGCGACGAAGCGCCCCTGAGGCAACTTGTCGAACTGAAGAAGCACTATCCCGGCACGCTGCTCTACGTGGACGAGGCGCACGCCTTCGGGGTGCGGGGCAAGCGGGGCTTGGGTTGCGCCGAAGAGCAAGGCGTCACCGCCGACATCGACTTCCTGATGGGTACCTTCGGCAAGGCGGCGGGCTCGGAAGGAGCGTTCGTAGTATGCGGCCGCACGGTGAGGGAATGGCTGGTGAACCGCGTCCGGCCCTTCATCTTCACCACCGCCCTGCCTCCGGTCAGCGTGGCATGGACGCTGTTCGTCCTCCGTCGTCTTGTAAAGATGGACAAGCGCAGGAAGCGGCTCGCCGAACTATCGACCCGCCTGCACCGGGCGCTGCACGAATGGGGTGTGCCCGACCTCTCGTCCAGCCACATCGTCCCCCTGGTTGTGGGCGAAAGCGCCGAGACCGTCCTGAAGGCCGAGGCCCTGCAGCGCCACGGGTTCTACCTGACGGCCGTGCGCCCGCCTACGGTGCCTGAGGGGACGTCCCGCCTGCGCCTCTCGCTGCGTGCCGATATGACGGATGAAGAAATGGAATCACTCACTCAACACCTGAAAGACCTATGACACCTATATATATAATAGAGGAGAACCGGCCCCGCCTCCTGCTGTTCTTTGCCGGCTGGGCTTGCGACGAGACGCCCTTCCGCCGCTATCGTCCCCGGGGGATGGACTACATGGTGTGCTATGACTACCGCACGCTGGAGATGGACACCGCCTTCGTCGGCCGCTACGAGGAGATACACGTCGTGGGCTGGTCGATGGGCGTGTGGGCGGCCTCGCGCGTCGGGCATCTCTTGGGGGAGAACATCCGCACGCGGGTAGCCCTTAATGGCACTCCCTACCCCATCGACGGGCGCAGGGGCATACCGCCCGCCACGTACCGGGGCACGCAGGAGGGGCTGTGCGGGGCGTCGCTCCACAAGTTCCTGCGCCGCATGTGTGCCGATAGCGCCGCCTTCCGCGACTTCCTCAGCGTGACGCCCCGCCGCCCGCTGGAGGAGCTGCGCGACGAGCTGGAGTCGATAGCCCGGACGGACGCTTCCCTACCCGCCCCCCGGTGGGATTGGACGGAGGCCGTCGTGGGCATGGACGACCGCATCATTCCGCCTATGAACCAGCTGGCAGCCTGGTGCGAAGCGGGCGTGCCCGTCCGCACGGAGCCATGGGCACATTATCATGAACCGATGTTCCACTACTACTTGCAAGACCGATGGATAAGCGACTGATAGCCGAACGGTTTGCCCGCGCCCGCGCCACCTACAGCCGCGAGGCACGGGTGCAGCAACAGGTGGCCGAACGCATGATGGGGCGCATCCGGTCGCTGCTGCCTGAGTTTTCGCCGCGGCGGATTGTTGAGTTCGGATGCGGCACGGGGTTGTACTCGCGCCTGCTGTACGACACGTGGCGTCCCGACCGCCTCCATCTGAACGACCTCTGCCCGGAGATGGCGTTCTGCCTGGACGACCTCACCGCCCGCCCCGGCGTCAGCTTCGTGCCCGGCGACGCGGAGACATGCCCTCTGCCCGACAAAGTGGACCTGCTGACGTCGTGCTCCACGCTGCAATGGTTCGAGCGGCCCGACCGCTTCTTCCGGCGTGCCGCCGCGCTTCTCGTCTCCGGCGGCGTGCTGGCGTTCAGCACCTTCGGGAGCCGGAACCTGCGGGAGATTCGCGCGCTGACGGGCAAGGGCCTCGCCTATCCCTCGCCGGCGGACTTGTCCCGATGGCTGGAGGAGGCGGGGCTGCATGTCCTCCTGCTGGACGAGGAGGAGGAGGCGCTGTGCTTTCCCTCGCCTCTCGACGTGCTTCGCCACCTGCGCATGACGGGTGTGACGGGCACGTCGGGACATGCCTGGAGCCGGGGACGCCTGGCGGACTTTGCGCAAGGCTATGCCCGCCACTTCGGCTCGCCACGGGGGGTGACGCTGACTTATCATCCGGTGTACGTCATCGCGGGACGGACGCGCGCCTTGCATGTTTCAGGAGAAAACACTATCTTTGCGTCAGTCTAAAGATACGAAACACATGACCGAAACGAAAAGCATCATCATAAAAGGCGCACGGGTAAACAACCTGAAGAACATCGACGTGGAAATACCCCGCAACCGGCTGGTGGTCATCACCGGACTGAGCGGGTCGGGCAAGTCGTCTCTGGCATTCGACACCCTCTACGCCGAGGGTCAGCGCCGCTACGTGGAGAGCCTCAGCAGCTACGCCCGTCAGTTCCTGGGCCGCATGAGCAAGCCGGAGTGTGACTTCATCAAAGGCCTGCCTCCCGCCATCGCCATTGAGCAGAAAGTGAGCAGCCGCAACCCGCGCTCTACGGTGGGCACTTCGACGGAGATATACGAGTACCTGCGGCTGCTCTACGCCCGCATCGGGCGCACGTTCAGCCCCGTGAGCGGGCAGGAGGTGAAGAAACATTCAGCCGAAGACATCGTGCGCGCCACGCTGGACTATCCCGACGGCACACGCTTCACCGTCCTGGCTCCCCTCGTCATCCCGCAGGGGCGCACCCTGCAAGAGCAGCTGGACATGGACCTGAAGCAAGGATTCACCCGCCTGGAAGTGAACGCCGCGATGACCCGCATAGAGGACTACCGGCCTGCGGCGGGCGACACGGTGTTCCTCCTGGTAGACCGCCTCACCGTCTCGCGTGAGAAGGACGCCCTGAGCCGCCTGACGGACTCGGTGGAGACCGCCATGTATGAGGGCGACGGAGCCTGCCTGCTACGCTTCTACGAGGCGGACGGGGGTACCAGCCTGAGGCGCTTCAGTACGAAGTTCGAGGCGGATGGCATCCGGTTTGAAGAACCTACCGACCAGATGTTCTCCTTCAACTCCCCCATAGGCGCCTGTCCGGAGTGTGAGGGCTTCGGACGTGTTATTGGGATTGATGAACACTTGGTGGTGCCCGACCGCTCCTTGTCCGTGTATGACGGGTGCGTAGTGTGCTGGCGGGGCGAGAAGATGGGCGAGTGGCGCGACATGGTCATACGCGGAGCCGAGCGGGCGAGATTCCCTATCTTCACCCCCTACTACGAACTGACCGACGAGCAGCGCCGCATGCTTTGGGAGGGCACGCCCTACTTCGAAGGCATCAACGCCTTCTTCCGCATGTTGCAGGAGAACCAATACAAGATACAATACCGCGTGATGCTGGCGCGATACCGGGGCAAGACGCTCTGTCCCAAGTGCCGCGGCACGCGCCTCAAGCCCGAAGCCACCTATGTGCGGGTGGGCGGGAAAAGCATCTGTCAGCTGGTGGACCTCCCCGTCACGGAGCTGCAAGACTTCTTCGACCGCCTGGAACTGAATGAGCATGAGACGCGGGTGGCCAGCCGCATCCTGACCGAAATCAGAAGCCGAATCCGCTTCCTCACCGACGTGGGCTTAGGCTACCTGACATTGAACCGTCCGAGCAACACCCTCTCCGGAGGCGAGAGCCAACGCATCAACCTGGCGACGTCGCTCGGCAGTAGTCTCGTGGGCAGCCTCTACATCTTGGACGAGCCGAGCATCGGGCTTCACAGCCGGGACACAGACCGACTTATCCACGTCCTTCGTCAGCTTCAGCGGCTGGGCAACACGGTGGTCGTTGTAGAACACGATGAGGAAATCATCCGTGCCGCCGACTATATCATAGACATCGGTCCCAAGGCAGGACGCCTGGGCGGCGAAGTGGTGTACCAAGGGGACATGACGGACTTGAAGGAACATACGCAGAGCTACACCGTGCGCTACCTTCGGGGCGAAGAGACCATCCCCGTGCCCAAGGAACGCCGCCGGTGGACCCGCAGCATCGAGCTGAAAGGAGCGCGTGAGAACAACCTGAAGGGCATCAACGTGCGCTTCCCCCTAAACGTAATGACCGTGGTGACGGGCGTGAGCGGCTCGGGCAAGTCTACCTTAGTGCGCGACATCTTCTACCGCGCCTTGAAACGCGAGTTGGACGAATGTTCGGAGCGCCCGGGTGAGTTCGTCTCCATCGGGGGCGACCTGAGCGACCTGCGCAACGTAGAGTTTATCGACCAGAATCCCATCGGCAAGTCCTCGCGAAGCAATCCCGTAACCTACATCAAGGCCTACGACGACATCCGCAAGCTCTTTGCCGACCAACCCTTGGCCAAACAGATGGGATACACACCCGCCTACTTCAGCTTCAATACCGACGGAGGACGCTGTGAGGAGTGCAAGGGCGAGGGCACCATCACCGTGGAAATGCAGTTTATGGCCGACCTGGTACTGGAGTGTGAATCGTGCCACGGGAAGCGCTTCAAACCGGACATCCTGGAGGTAAAGTTCCACGGGGCGAGCATCTACGACGTGCTGGAAATGACCGTAGACCAGGCCATCGACTTCTTCCGCCAACACAAGCAAAACAAGATAGCCGCCCGCCTCATCCCCCTGCAAGACGTGGGGCTGGGCTACATCAAGTTAGGGCAGTCCTCCTCCACCCTTTCCGGAGGCGAGAACCAGCGCGTGAAGCTGGCCTACTACCTCAGTCTGGAGAAGGCCGACCCCACACTCTTCATCTTCGACGAGCCTACCACGGGACTCCACTTCCACGACATCCGCAAGCTGCTCGAAGCCTTCGACGCCCTCATCCGGCGCGGACACAGCATCACCATCATCGAGCACAACATGGACGTGATAAAGTGTGCCGACTACGTGATAGACCTCGGCCCTGAAGGCGGCGACCGGGGAGGAAGCCTTGTGGCCACGGGCACGCCGGAGGACATCGCCCGGTGTGAGGAGAGCTACACGGGACGGTTCCTGCGGGAGAAATTGAGAGGATAGACATTTGGCAATGACGGGCAAAATCCCTATCTTTGCACATCATGAACGACAAAAGAGACTGATAAAAGCCATGAACGAAGACAATAAACTCATCATCTATCAAGTATTCACCCGCCTGTTCGGGAACAATCATACACACCTCGTGAACAACGGGAGCCTGGCCGAAAACGGATGCGGCAAGATGGCCGACTTCACCGGCAAGGCTTTGGAAGAAATCAGACGCTTGGGCGCCACGCACATTTGGTATACGGGCATCATAGAGCACGCCACGCAAACCGATTACCGACGCTACAACATACGTCCCGACCATCCGGCCGTGGTGAAAGGCAAGGCAGGCTCGCCCTATGCCATCAAGGACTATTACGACGTAGACCCCGACCTTGCCAAAGACGTGCCGGGACGCATGAAGGAATTCGAGAACCTGGTGCAACGCACTCATCGTGCGGGGCTGAAGGTCATCCTGGACTTTGTGCCCAATCACGTGGCACGCCAATACCAATCGGACGCCCAGCCCGACGGGACCATAGGCCTCGGCGTCAACGACGACCCCCGGCAAGCCTTCAGTCCTTACAACAACTTCTATTACATACCCGACACATCCCTGCAATGCCAGTTCGACATGAAGGGCGACGCGGACGAACCTTACCGGGAAATACCCGCCAAAGCTACGGGGAACAACCGCTTTGACGCCTATCCCAACATCAACGACTGGTATGAAACCGTAAAACTGAACTACGGCGTAGACTATATGAACGGAGGCACGTGCCACTTCGACCCCGTGCCCGACACTTGGCACAAGATGCTGGACATCCTGCTCTTCTGGGCGTCGAAAGACATTGACGGATTCCGGTGCGACATGGCCGAAATGGTGCCCGTGGAGTTCTGGGAGTGGGTCATCCCGCAAGTGAAAGCCGCACATCCCGACCTGATATTCATAGCCGAAGTGTATAATCCCCGCGAATATCACAACTACCTCTACCGAGGTAAGTTCGACTATCTGTACGACAAGGTTGGACTTTACGACACCCTGCGGTCCATCCTGTGTGGAAACGAATCCGCCACGGCCATCACCCGCTCCTGGCAAAACCTGGGCGGCATAGAGAAACGCATGCTGAATTTCCTGGAGAACCATGACGAGCAACGCATCGCCTCGGACTTCTTCGCCGGCTCACCCCACAAAGCCATTCCCGCCCTCATCGTGTCGGCCTGCATGAACACCAATCCCATGATGATATATTTCGGTCAAGAATTTGGCGAAATGGGCATGGATAGCGAAGGATTCAGCGGACGAGACGGACGTACCACAATCTTCGACTATTGGGCGGTAGACACTATCCGGCGCTGGAGAAACAGTGGCAAGTTTGATGGGAAACTCTTGACCGAACACGAGAAACACCTCTATGCCATCTACCAGCGTGTGCTCACTCTCTCCCGGGAAGAGAAGGCCATCGCCCGGGGAGAATTCTTCGACCTGATGTACGCCAACCTGGGCGGATGGCGGTTCAATGAGCACCGCCAGTATGCTTTCTTGCGGAAGCATGAAAAAGAATTGCTGCTCATTGTGGTCAACTTCGACAACACTCCCGCAAGCGTGGACGTCAACATCCCCCTGCACGCTTTCGAATACCTGCATATCCCCCACATCGCCCGGACCAAGACCATGGACCTGCTGAGCGGAAAGGAAGAAAGCGTCAGTCTCTTGCCCGACAAGCCTGCCGAAGTGTCCATAGAAGGATATAGCGGAAAGATTTTAAAGATAACTTTTTAATAAGATGATGTGCGTTGATGTGTTAATGCGTTTAAACACATTAGCGCACATCGTCACATTGATTCCACAACCTCCTTCAGCCGAATCAGGCGGGTGATGGAAGAATTATAGAAAGGGTCAGGATAGTGATCCCTGATATCATAGAGATTGGCCTCCACATAACGCTTCACGTCCCAGATATACTCCGCCTCGGACAGCCTCACTTCCTGAGGAAGGTCGGCGTGCGTCGCCCACTCTATAAGGGCACGCACGGTCTGCTCGTCATATTCATTTTCTTTCTTTTTCATACGTTCATTCCATTTATTCGGGAGGCAAAGATAATTTTTTTCCCACACTTATTCGCAGGTTAGGAATTTTATTTGTAAGTTTGTGAATTAATAAACGTAAGAAGAAATGAATATCCCTGTAATATTCCAATTCTTGAAAGACATAGCGGTCCACAACAACCGGGAATGGTTCAACGCCCATCGGGAACAGTACGACACCGCCCGCCGAGAATTCGAAAACCTGCTGACCGTCCTCATCGCGCGCATCTCAGAGTTCGATGAATCGGTACGGGGTGTCGAAGCCCGGGATTGTACCTACCGTATCTATCGCGACACCCGCTTTAGCCAGGACAAGACACCCTATAAGACACACATGGGCGGATATATCAACGCCCGTGGGAAGAAATCTGACCATTGCGGATATTACATCCACTTGGAACCGGGTCATTGCCTAGTGGCAGGCGGAAGCTATTGTCCTCCTCCACCCTTGCTGAAAGCCCTCCGGCAAGCGGTATATGACAACATAGACGAATTCCGGAGTATCGTGGAAGACCCAGCCTTCAGCCAATATTTCCCTGTCATAGGCGAAAAATTCCTGAAAACCGTCCCCAAGGGATTCCCCAAGGATTTTCCCTACATGAAATACCTACGATGTAAAGACTACACGATATGGGGAGCCGTGCCTGACTCGTTTTTCATCCCGCAAGTGGCGTTCGACCGTTTGGACGACATGCTGCGCCAAGTGAAGCGCTTTGCAGACTTCATGAACTATACGATAGACGATTTTGAATAAAGGAGAAAATAAGAAACTGATTATACTAACTTAAAACATTTGGATTATGATAATTGACAGACTGGAAAACATCGAGAAATACGCTTCGCTGAACCCGCTGTTCGCGCAAGCCGTAGAGTTCCTCAAGTCACATGACCTGAAGACATTGGAACTAGGTAAAACCGAGTTGAAAGGGAAAGACCTGTTGGTGAACGTGACCGAAACTAAGCCCAAGACGAAGGAACAGGCCCGTATCGAAACACATCGGGATTTTATCGACATCCAGATTCCGGTTTCGGGCGTGGAACTGATGGGATACACACCTGCCTGCGACTGCAAGCCCGCCGACGCTCCCTACAATGCAGAGAAAGACATCACTTTCTTCGAAGGATTGGCCGATAGCTACATTGAAGTGAAACCGGGCATGTTTGCCATCTTCTTCCCGCAAGACGGACACGCGCCGGGCGTTACTCCCGATGGAGTAAAGAAAGTAATTGTGAAAGTGAAAGCATAAAACACTAATAAAACATTATCCGTTATGGAAACACTGAATCTGATTAAAAATGATCCGTGGCTTGAGCCATACGCCAATGCCATCAACGGACGCCATCAGCATGCCATTGACAAGGAAGCCGAACTGACAAACAAAGGGAAAAAGACGTTATCCGACTTTGCCACAGGTTACTTGTACTTCGGCCTGCACCGCACCGACACAGGATGGGTGTTCCGCGAATGGGCTCCCAACGCTACTCAAATTTTCCTCATCGGAACCTTCAACAACTGGAAGGAAGAAAAGAAATACAGCCTGAAGAAGAAAGCCAACGGCAATTGGGAACTGAAACTCCCCGCCGATGCCTTGAAGCATGGCGACCTCTACAAGCTGAAAGTATATTGGGAAGGCGGATGCGGTGAGCGCATCCCGGCATGGGCTACACGCGTCGTGCAAGATGACCAGACGAAGATATTCAGCGCGCAAGTATGGAATCCCGCCAAGCCTTACAAGATGAAAAAGCGCGTTTTCAAGCCTTCTACCGACCCCTTGCTGATTTACGAATGCCACATCGGCATGGCCCAGCAGGAAGAGAAGGTAGGCACCTACCGCGAGTTTCAGGAAAACGTCTTGCCCCGCATCGTAAAAGACGGATACAACTGCATCCAGATTATGGCCATTCAGGAACATCCTTACTATGGAAGTTTCGGCTATCACGTATCGAGCTTTTTTGCCGCCTCTTCACGTTTCGGCACACCGGACGAGTTGAAAGAACTCATAGACACAGCCCATAGCATGGGACTGGCCGTCATCATGGACATCGTACACTCACACGCTGTAAAGAACGAGGTGGAAGGACTGGGTAACTTTGCCGGTGACCCTAACCAATATTTCTATCCCGGTGACCGTCACGAACATCCGGCTTGGGACTCGCTCTGCTTCGATTATGGCAAAAACGAAGTGATTCATTTCCTCCTTTCCAACTGCAAGTTCTGGATGGAAGAATACCATTTCGACGGATTCCGCTTCGATGGCGTAACGTCCATGCTCTATTATAGCCACGGATTGGGAGAGGCCTTCTGCAACTACAATGATTACTTCAACGGACACCAGGACGACAACGCCATCTGCTACCTGACCCTGGCCAACCGCCTGATACACCAAGTCAACCCACGTGCCATCACCATCGCTGAAGAAGTTTCGGGCATGCCCGGCTTAGCCGCCAAGTTTGAAGATGGAGGCTACGGATTCGATTACCGCATGGCCATGAACATCCCCGACTATTGGATAAAGACCATCAAGGAAAAGATAGACGAAGACTGGAAACCATCAAGCATGTTTTGGGAAGTGACCAATCGGCGCAAGGACGAGAAAACCATCTCTTACGCCGAAAGCCACGACCAAGCACTGGTAGGAGACAAGACCATTATCTTCCGCCTGATAGATGCCGACATGTACTGGCACATGCAGAAGGGGGATGAAAACTACGTGGTGCGCCGAGGCATCGCCCTGCACAAAATGATACGCCTGCTCACAGCCAGCACCATCAATGGAGGTTACCTGAACTTCATGGGTAACGAATTCGGCCATCCCGAGTGGATAGATTTCCCGCGTGAAGGCAACGGATGGTCGTGCAAGTACGCCCGACGCCAATGGAATCTCGTGGACAACAAAAACCTGGCTTACCATTATTTGGGCGATTTTGATGCCGATATGCTGAAGGTAATCAAGAGCGTCAAGAATTTCCAAGCCACTAATGTTCAGGAAATATGGCACAATGACGGAGACCAAATTCTGGCCTACATGCGCAAAGACTTAGTGTTCGTGTTCAACTTCAATCCCAAACAGTCCTTCACCGACTATGGATTTTTAGTGCCGGCCGGATGTTATGAAGTCATCCTGAATACCGACAACCCTGCCTACGGAGGAAATGGATTCAATGACGATAGCGTGAAGCATTTCACCATCCCCGACCAACTCTACAAGAAAGAGAAGAAGGAATGGATGAAACTCTATGTTCCCGCACGCACGGCCATGGTGCTCAAACGCTGCAAATAAGAAGTAATGAAGCTAATGCGTCACCCTTGGGATGATTGGCGCAAGAATACGAAGGGGCTGTCTCAAAACTCAACTTGAGACAGCTCCTTTTTTAAGAAGCCATTTCCGGGCATCATTGGTTACTTGCCCAACTATTATAGGATACTTTGCCATTTATCCAATAATCTTTGGCCATTTATTATAGGATATTTTCTCAAATAGATTTCCTGTCTTCCCCACTCCGGGTAATATAGAAACAGGATGTGGAAAAGAAGTTGCGCACGTAAGGCAAACGGGATAATGGATACATCAGCTTACGAGGCTTCAGCCTGAACTTCCGTTTATAATGAGGATTGATGAGCCAAAGGCAACGATGAAGAACAGCACATCCGTTTACAGCTAACAGACGCTCAAACCGTTCGATGGAGACACGCGTGCGCTTAATGTCCAACAGTTCCTCGCGACGCTCTCGACTTTCTCCACACAGATGCAAAAGACCGTCGTACAGCCGGGAGGGAAGCAGATGGATAAAAGGCAGATGAGAACACCAACGGCTTTTACATACTTGCTGATGGCCGCCAAAAGGCATATGCCAAGCCGGGAATCCCCAAAAGATGATGCCGTCCGACGCCAAAAAGTGATGCGCATGACGGATGAAGTCGCTCTTCCGATGGATATGTTCAATGACATCGTGTATCAGCAGGACATCATATCGCTTTTCCGACGAAGGCTTCTCCAATTCCAAAAAGTCAGCATGAACAAAACGGGCATTATATCCACTCTGTTCAAAGAACGCTTCTGCCTGTACGATACGGGTAACAGACAAATCAACACCCGTTACTTCACATCCCCGTTCAGCAAAAGGAAGTAAGTTACCGCCTTCGCCACAACCTACTTCTAATACGCTTACTCCCTTGCCGACGCGATGAAACTTTTCCACGTAAGGCAGATAAAATTCTCTTGCCGTACAAGCGGAGTCTTCAAAATAAGCCAATCTGTCTGAGTGTCTTTTTTGCATGATTATTATTTCCTCCCTGACAAAAAGAAGAGGCAATCCTGACATGATATGAAACTCAAGATTACCTCTTATTAGAATGAAAAGTCCAGTTTTTTATTCTCTTTTATTTCAAGCTATTGATATAGTTCAACATTGTGTTGGCATTTGCCTTGATTTTCTTCTGAGTGGCGTTGGCGTCAGAGAGCAACGGAATCAGTTTTTCCAAGTACTTCTTTGCTTCAGCAAATTCAGCTTTGGCCTTATCCAAATCAGTTTGCACTAAGGCGGCACCCTGCGTGTAATACAAAGAAGAAAGGCTGTTCAAGGCATTCAGGTTTTCGGGCTGAATGGTCAAAGCCTGCTTGAGAGCAGCTTCGGCGGCATCGTTCTTCTTGGCACGTTGAGCCAAGACACCTTGGTTGACATAATAAGTGGCATACATGCTCACCAACTTCTTGTCACCTGGAATGGCTTCTACGGCTTCCTTTAGCGTAGCAACATATTCATCGTTTTTCTTCAGGTCCTTCAAAGCACCGGCCTTACCAATGTATGCGTTGGTCAGGTTGTACTTCTTCTGAATGGCGATGTCGAAATACTTAACGGCATCTTCCGCCTTCTTAATCTTATCAGCGCAAATTCCGCAATTGAAAGCGATAACTGAATCCTGATTGTTCGTCTGATTCAGGTAAGAGCTGAAGTTGTTATAAGCGGTCTGGTAATCCTTAGCTTCCAAAGCCGCAATTCCATCGTTTCTCAACTTACCCAGGTCTGCTTCCTGAGCGAAAAAGTTAGTGGCCGCACAACAAAGTGCAAGAGATAAAATCAATTTTTTCATATTGCTTTAACGTTTTTAAAATACACCCAAAATTAATGGTCTATCCTATAAGAAACAAACCATTTTTACTTTTTTCAAACTTCACCTCTAAAATGTAACATGTATTAGCGGTTCGATACTAAAAAACTCCGGTTATCTTCACAGACCACCGGAGCCAGATATATAAATATAAACTAATGAAATGTTAATCCAATTTATGAATGACCAAACCTGAACGGAGTTTCGGCTCGAACCAAGTCGTCTTGGGCGGCATAATGTTGCCCGTGTCCGCTATGTCCATCAGTTGCTTCATGCTGACAGGATAAAGCGCCAAGGCCACTTTCATCTCACCGCTGTCCACCCTGCGCTTCAACTCGCCCAAACCGCGGATGCCTCCTACGAAGTCAATGCGTTTGTCCGAACGGAGATCCTTAATGCCCAATATCTCATCCAAAATCAAGTTGGAAGAGATGGTCACATCCAATACACCGATGGGGTCGGCATCGTCATACGTCCCCGGCTTGGCCGTAAGGCTATACCAACGTCCGTCCAAGTAGAGGGAGAAGTTATGCAGGCAGGCTGGCTTGTATATCTCCGTTCCTTTGTCTTCCACATCGAAATGACGGCCTACGGCTTCGAGGAACTGGACGGGAGTCAACCCGTTGAGATCCTTCACAACGCGGTTATAATCAATGATGGTCAGCTGGTTGGCGGGGAAGCATACGGCCATGAAGTAGTTATACTCCTCGTCTCCCCGATGATGAGGATTCTGCTTAGCCTTCTCGGCACCTACCAAAGCTGCCGCGGCACTCCGATGATGTCCATCGGCAATATAGAGAGCAGGCATCTTAGAAAATTCGCGGGTCACAAGGTCGATGTCTTCCGCCCGGTCGATAATCCAAAATGTATGTCCGAAGCCATCGCCCGGCGCAACGAAATCATAAACAGGCGTTTGAGCCGTATAGCGAGCTATCAAAGCGTCGAGCGTCTTGTTATCCGGATAGGCGAAAAACACCGGCTCGATGTTGGCGTTGCACACGCGCACATGCTTCATGCGGTCTTCCTCCTTATCCCGGCGGGTCAGTTCATGCTTCTTGATGACTCCGTTCATATAGTCGGGCACATAGGCACCCACCACCAATCCGTATTGCGTCTTGCCGTTCATGGTCTGGGCATAGATGTAGTAGCACTCCTCCTTGTCCTGCACCAGCCAGCCTTTGTCCTGAAACTTTTGGAAGTTCTCGGCAGCTTTTTGATAGA
The DNA here is from genome assembly GCA_949300425.1 of uncultured Bacteroides sp. Classification (GTDB taxonomy): domain Bacteria; phylum Bacteroidota; class Bacteroidia; order Bacteroidales; family Bacteroidaceae; genus Bacteroides. The sequence goes on along the minus strand of CASGED010000124.1, from coordinate 4,499 downwards.
CGCGCGGGTCATGCTCATCAGTCCCCACGGAAAAGTCTATTTCCGGCTTGATAATGTGATAGAGAGACATCTCGTTACCCTCTGCCTCAGCGCGCGCCTCCTCGGAGTTCAACACGTCATACGGACGGGAAACGACTTTCTCCACCAAATCCTGTGGCGGACGTAAGCCTTTGAAAGGTTTAATTGTTGCCATTTTATAGATTATTTACTTATTCACACGGAATTTCTCGCAACCGTCTTTCAGGAAGCCGACAATCTGTTTGGCGGCAGCTATACCGGCATTGATGTTGGCTTCGGCGGTTTGTGCGCCCATCTTCTTCGGCGTGGAGAAATAACGGCCGGGGAACTTAGAGGCGAATGTCTCGTTGGCGGCAGGCATGATGTCTGTCATGTATTTTAAGTCCGTGCGCTCGTCCATCAGTTCGATAAGTTCCGTCTCGTTAATCACTTCCTTACGGGCGGTATTTACCAACAAGCCTCCTTTCGGCATGCGGGAAACTAATGCACGGCCAATAGAGTTCTTCGTCTCAGCGGTAGCGGGAATGTGGAGCGACACCACATCGCACGTAGCGTAAAGTTCTTCCACACTATCTACGGCTTTCACTCCTTCGGCTTCGATAACCTCTTTGGGGCAGAAGGCATCGTAGGCATAGATGTCCATACCAAAACCTTTGGCGATGCGAGCCACGTTGCGTCCCACGTTTCCATAGGCGTGGATACCCAGCTTCTTGCCTTTCAGTTCCGTGCCCGAAGTGCCGTTGTACATGTTGCGCACGGCCATCACCATCAAGCCGAAAGCCAGTTCGGCCACGGCATTGGAATTTTGTCCTGGCGTATTCATCACGCATACACCGTGAGCCGTAGCGGCTTCCAGGTCTACGTTGTCATAACCGGCACCGGCACGTACCACAATCTTCAGTTGTTTGGCGGCCTCCAGCACCTCGGCGTCTATCACATCGCTACGGATGATGATGGCGTCGGCATCGGCCACGGCTTCCAGCAATTTGGCTTTCTCGCCATATTTTTCCAGCAGGGCAAGTTCATACCCTGCCGCTTCTATTTCTTTACGAATGCCGTCCACGGCCACTTTGGCAAACGGCTTATCGGTTGCTACTAATATTTTCATGATATTCAATGCCTTAATGTAATTTCTCAAACTCCTGCATGCAGTCTATCAACGCCTTCACGCTCTCTACAGGCAGGGCATTGTAGCACGATGCACGGAAGCCACCTACGGAGCGGTGACCCTTTATGCCTACCATGCCGCGTTCGGTAGCAAAGGTGAGGAAGTCAGCTTCCAGCTCTTTGTATTCGGGAGCCATGACGAAGCAGATGTTCATACGCGAGCGGTCTTCCTTCTCCGTCACCGTACCTACGAATAACTTATTACGGTCAATCTCGGAGTAGAGCATGTCGGCGCGCTCAATGGCACGGCGTTCCATCTCCTTCACACCGCCTTGCGCTTTAATCCAACGCAGGGTCTGTAGGGCGGCATAGATGGGCACTACGGGAGGCGTGTTGAACATCGAACCGCCATCAATATGTGTCTGATAGTTCAGCATCGTCGGAATGTAACGCGAAACCTTGCCCACAGCATCATTTTTCACAATCACGAAAGTGACGCCGGCGGGAGCCAAATTCTTTTGTGCACCGCCATAGATACATATATATTTAGACACATCTACCGGACGGGAGAAGATGTCGGACGACATGTCGGCCACCATCGGCACATTGACATCCAAATCGCCTTTCAACTCCGTACCAAAGATAGTGTTGTTGGTCGTAATGTGCAGATAGTCTACATCGGCAGGCACGGTAAAGTTCTTCGGAATGAACGAATAGTTGGCATCAGCCGAAGAAGCCACTTCTACCACCTCGCCAAAACCTTTGGCTTCCTTCATGGCTTTCTTGGCCCACGTACCGGTATTGAGGTAAGCAGCTTTCTTTTCGAGGAAGTTATAAGGCACCATACAGAACTCCAAGCTGGCGCCACCGCCTAAGAACAATACAGAATATCCCTCCGGAATATTGAGCAATTCTTTGAACAGAGCCACGGCTTCGTCCACTACGGGCTTAAAGTCCTTGGCACGATGGCTGATTTCCATTAAAGACAAGCCGGAACCATTGAAATCAAGAATGGCCTTCGCTGTATCTTCAATCACTTCGCGAGGAAGGATAGAAGGTCCTGCATTGAAATTGTGCTTTTTCATTTGTAAATATATTTTTGTTAAACAATGAATTATTTTCGTCTTTAGACAAGGCGAAAATAATGATTTATTTCCATAAAACAAATCTTTTGCTACAAAATTTCCGTTTTTCGCTCCAAATGCTTACTATTTTTCGGATTTATGCAAGAAGAAAGCTCTTTTTTGTAATACAGACTTAGCAAACGAGCCAAGAAACGCTATCAAAAAGAAAGCATTTATGGATAAAACAACATGTATACAAGGCATATCACGAACACAATGCAAAATAAAACATCGCGCAACGCTCATTTAGCCTCTTCTATCAACGTCTTAAGCCCCTTTATCTTCTCTCCTTGCACCAACGACAAAAGTTGTCGAACTTTACTACGCTTCACCGCTACGAAAACGTTGTGTTCCTTTACGTCAATCCGGCCAATGTCCCCACCAGAAAGTCCCCCCTTCTTACATAAGAATCCTACAATGTCCACCTTGTTCAGTTTGTCTTTTTTGCCTTTACCTATATAAAGAGTCGTCCAACAGGGTTTTATGGGCTTAGGTGCCAGCTCGGGCAAAAGGAACTCGGGCGTATCCGCCGGCAAATAAGCGGGAAGCTGTTCTTCCGGATGGAGAATCAAATAGGAAGCACCGGAGGCATTCCACCGGGCAGTTCGCCCGTTACGATGAGTGAAGGCTTCTTCGTTCAAAGGCAAGTGATAATGCACCACGTGGTCAATGCCAGGTATATCCAGCCCACGCGAAGCCAGGTCGGTAGACACCATCACAGGGCAACTCCCGTTACGGAACTTATACAAGGCACGCTCCCTGTCCTGCTGCTCCATGCCTCCGTGGAAAGCGTCACACGGAAACTTGCGGGATTTCAGGTAAGCCACCACCCGCTCCACACTTTCCCGATAGTTGACAAACACTAATGTGCTTCCCTCACCCAACGTGCAAAGCAGACGATAGAGCGTATCAAGCTTATCCTTTTCCGGCGAGCGGACAATGCGCAAGTCCAGCCGCTCCGCCAAATTTCCCTCACCGAGGAAATCGAGTTTCACCATGCGGTCCATCCCGGTGAACAAAGGTATCTCCTCACAATCCGTGGCGGAGAGGAGCACTCGGCGAGACAAAGCGGGCAACTTCGCAAGGACTTGTGACATCTCTTCCTGGAAGCCGAACTCTAAGCATTTGTCGAACTCATCAATCACCAGCGTGCGCAGGGTTTCCACCTCTATATTTCCCTTTCCCAAATGATCGTTCATGCGACCGGGGGTTCCGATGATGACCTGAGGTTTCAGACTCCGCATGGTGCGGTGTTCATCCATAGCCGGACGCCCTCCATAGCAGCTCATCACACGCAAGGATGTGTTCATGGACTTGAACACGCCCTCAATCTGCAACGCCAGCTCGCGCGAAGGCACTAATACTACAGCCTGCGGTACATCCACGTCCGGCGAAAGATTTTGCACTAAAGGCAGGAGGAAAGCCAATGTTTTCCCCGAACCGGTGGGCGAAAGCACCACCAAGCTCTTATTCTCGGCATACGCCTTCCCCACGGCCTCCTGCATAGGGTTGAGCCGCTCTATTTTCAAGTTAGCAAGTAAGTGGGTCGTATTCATATTTATCATATTTTCATTCTTGTTACATGTATTCTCTACCCTCTCAATCCATTTATTAAACAAAACACATCTTTCACGCAATTCCGGTATCAATTGTTTTCCATCGATGCTTACCGGCTTGTATGTATGCTTTCTTATCCATAAAGTTTTTTATATTGAAAAAAAAATACACTTCAAACTTTCTTCGAGAACGAATACGGATTCGTCAACTCATGAATGCGGCTTCGTCAATGAACAGAATTATCCATACTTCTCCCAACAATGTTTCGTTCACAAAAATCTTATTTTTGCGAAGATACGGAAAAAAGGGAGAATGACAAAGAAATCCGCGGCGAATGTCGGCAGGAGATTGGAAGATTATTGCTATCTTCGCAGAAGCATATTCAAAAGCATTACTTACACAATGGAACAGGAAACGACTCATCAACTGACTACTTCGCGCTTGATTCTCCGTCCTTGGCGGGAATCGGATGCGGAGGCCTTGTACAAATACGCCAAAGACCCTGCCATCGGTCCCGTTGCGGGTTGGCCTCCTCATACTTCGGTAGCGGAGAGCTTGGAAATAATCCGCACGGTGTTTGCCGCTCCCGAAACGTATGCGGTGGTATTGAAAGCGACGGACGAGCCGGTAGGCAGCGTAGGTATCATGTTCGGAGCCGGTTTGCACAGTGCTGAAATGCAGGCGGGCGAGGCG
>CASGED010000123.1 GCA_949300425.1 uncultured Bacteroides sp. | reverse complement strand
CAGCCGCTGAAGCTTTTAACGCGAAAATCAAACAGCTTAGAGCTACATTTAGAGGGGTGGCAGATACTAAATTCTTCCTCTTTAGACTAGCGAAACTTTTTGCTTGAAATTGTTAAATCCCCAAGAAAACAAACTGAGCCCTCCGGACTCCGGCATCCGGCAGAACGGATGGAAAACAAAAAAGGCCTGCATCATGCAGACCTTTTTGCGCTTCAAGATGGGCTTGAACCAACGACCCCCTGATTAACAGTCAGGTGCTCTAACCAACTGAGCTATTGAAGCAATTTATTTATGTGGCGCTTCAGGATGGGCTTGAACCAACGACCCCCTGATTAACAGTCAGGTGCTCTAACCAACTGAGCTACTGAAGCAGGCTTTTCTTTCGAATTGCGGTGCAAAGGTAATGGCTATTATTGGAATATGCAATATCTTTGCCAAAAAATTTTCATCTATGGATAAAATAATCGGAATAGGCAACGCACTGGTCGATGCGTTGGCAACCATCGGGAGCGATGACCTGCTCCACGAAATCGGATTGCCCAAAGGGGGCATGCAGCCCGTCGGGGCAGAAACACTGGAACGCATCAACCGCATCTTTGCTCACACCACACGGAAGTTCACCACCGGAGGGGCCGTCTGCAACTCGGTGATGGCAATGGCACACCTGGGCATGAGGCCCGGAGTGGTCGGGATGGTCGGACGCGACAGCTTCGGCGACTTCTTCAGGCAGAGCTTCCGCGAGGCAGGCGTCGACGTACGCCTGAAAGACGGCGACCTGCCCACGGGGGTGGCATCCACCTTCATCACCCCTGACGGACAACGCACCTTCGGCACCTACCTGGGAGCTGCCGGAGCCATGACCCCCGACGACCTTTCGGAAGAAACCTTCCGGGGCTATGACATCCTCTTCGTCGAAGGCTACCTGGTGCAGAACCACGCCTTCGTGCAGCGAGCCATGGAGCTGGGACACGCCGCAGGGATGAAAATCTGCCTCGATATGGCAAGTTACAACATCGTCGAGGCGGACCGTGACTTCCTCCGCCTGCTTGTGGACCGCTACGTTGACATCCTGTTTGCCAACGAGGATGAGGCGCGCGCCTTCACCTGTCTGCCGGAGCAGGAAGCCATCGACGACCTGGCACGCCGTTGCGAGGTTGCCGTTGTCAAGGTCGGGCCGCGCGGCGCCTACATCCGTCGGGGTGAAGAGCAGGTACACGTCCCGGCAAAGGAAGTGCCCGAGGTGGTGGACACCAATGCTGCCGGCGACTACTTCGCTGCCGGATTTCTCTACGGCTACGTCCGCCGGCTCCCCCTGCTGACCTGCGGGCGCATCGGGTCGGAACTGTCGGGCGGCATCATCCGCGTGGTCGGCACGAAGCTGTCCGAAGAGGAGTGGAACGAAATAAAGTTAAATATTGAGGCCATCTTGTCGGAATAGCCCCCTTCCGCCCTACATTTGTAGCGACTTGTCAACTATCCATTAAAACCATTCAAACATGAAACTGACGCACAAGAAACTGCTGGTGGTCTGCGGGCTGCTCGTGCTCGTAGGCACCTTCTTCAGTTTTAAGCGTGATACGCGCAACTTCGAGATGACCAAAAACCTCGACATCTTCAACTCCGTCTTCCGCGAACTGGACCTCTGCTACGTCGACACCGTCGACCCGGGGAAGTCTGTCGAGGACGGCATCAACTACATGCTCGCCCAGCTGGACCCCTACACCGTCTACTACCCCGAGAGCAAGAACGAGGAACTGAAGATGATGACTACCGGCAAGTTCGCCGGCATCGGCTCCATCATCCGCTTCCACAAGAAGAAGAACCACGTCGTCATCGATGCCCCGTATGAAGGCATGGCGGCACAGAAGGCGGGACTGAAGCCGGGCGATGTCCTCCTTGAAATCGACGGGGAGGACCTGACGGGCAAGTCCACCGAGGCTGTGAGCAACCTCTTGCGCGGCGAACCCGGTACCAGCTTCATGCTCAAGTACGGACGCCCCGGTGTGGATGCCCCGCAAACGGTGAAGATAACCCGTGAGAACGTCCAGACGCCCGCCGTCCCCTATTACGGCTTCCTTGCCGGCAGCCGGACGGGATACATCGTCCTGAGCAGCTTCTTCGAAGGCTGTGCCCGCGACGTGCGCCGCGCCTTTATCGCGTTGAAGGACCAGGGCATGACCTCGCTTGTGCTTGATCTCCGCGGCAATCCCGGCGGACTGATGAACGAGGCGGTCGACATCCTGAGCATGTTCATCCCCAAGGGGACCGAGGTCGTCTCGACCAAGGGCAAGCTCAAACAGGCGTCGTCGGTGAGCAAGACGGGGCGCGAACCCCTTGACCTCGACATGCCCATCGCCGTCCTGGTAAATGGCAACTCCGCGTCGGCTTCAGAGATTGTGGCAGGCTCGCTGCAGGACCTCGACCGCGCCGTCATCATCGGCGAACGCACCTTCGGCAAGGGACTGGTGCAGGTCATCCGCGACCTCCCGTACGGCGGTAGCCTCAAGGTGACCACCTCGAAATACTACATCCCCAGCGGACGCTGCGTGCAGGCTATCAACTACAGCCAGCGGGCGGCAGACGGACGTCCGGAGCGCATTCCCGACAGCCTGACCCACGTCTTCCACACGGCAGGCGGACGTCTGGTGCGTGACGGCGGAGGCGTTACCCCCGACATCACGGTCAAGGGCGACAGTCTCCCCACGATGCTCTTCTACCTGGCGAACGACGACGTCCTCTTCGACTACGCCACCGACTTCTGTCTGAAGCATCCCACCATCGCCGCCCCCGAGGAGTTTGAAATCACTGACGCCGACTACGCCGCCTTCAAGGCATTTGTGAAGAAGGCAGGCTTCGAGTACGACCGCGGCAGTGAGAAGGCGTTCAAGGCGCTCAAGGAGATTGCCACTCTCGAAGGCTACACCGAGGACGCACAGGCGGAATTTGCCGCGCTGGAGAAGAAGCTCACGCACAACCTCGACCGTGACCTCGACCACTTCGCCAAGGACATCAAGATGCTCATTGCCGACGAGATTGTCCAGCGCTACTATTACCAGCGGGGCACCATCATCCAGCAGCTCAAGGATGACAACGACGTGCGCCGTGCCCGCGAGATACTTGCCTCGCCCGCAGAATACAAGAAGATACTTTCACCGGCGGCGACAGCCGTCGCGATGAACCGTTGACAGGCTTCCGCCGACGCTTGCCTCCCGGTTCGTCCCGTTCTCCAGACAGTCCCGTCGGTTGCCGTCCGTTGACGGAAGAAATCCGCCCCATCCGCAGTCCCTTCCCTTCGGGGAAAGTCCGGATGGGGCTTTTTCTTTTTGTCACCCGTTTCTCGGTTCCTTGTTTTCAGCGGACGCGTCCGCACCACCCACCGTACCGACCCATCCGCACGGTCGTAGTCGTTCGTCCGTACGAAATAGGGCACCTGTTTTTCATTCTTCAGACCCTTTGTCCCCACTTTTTCCGAAGTGTGAAATTGTGAGGTAGAACTGAAGTGTTTGCTTCCTGAAACTCATTTCTTTGCTCACCGATTCGTCTTCGGTTGCAACTACGGTCCATGTAGAACGATTCGTTTAGCTTTTTGACAGATTGTCAAGTGGAGGGATTTCTGATCTATAATGTCCGATTTTCTTTAAGAATTTCGGACATTTTATTACTACATCAAGAGTAATATCATATCTTTGCAAGTAGAATACTTGTGGATATGAAGACGATACTTACGAAGGAAATACGAAGCATCATAGACCGAAACGGACCGAACAGGCTTTATATGGTGAGTGATTTTGCCCATCTGAATAATGACGGGCTGGTTACTCGTGCGCTTTCCCGATTAGAAAAAGAGGGTGTGCTCATTCGTCTCTCTCAAGGTCTATATTTATATCCATTACGGAATAAGTTCGGTGTACTTCGTCCCTCTATAGAAGATATCGCATACGCTATAGCGGAAAAGGATAAGGCTCGTATTATACCTAGCGGATTGACGGCATTGAACAAATTGGGACTTTCCACACAGGTTGCGATGAATGCAGTCTATCTGACAGATGCTACAGCAAGGGAACTTACTATCGGGAACCGTAAAATCATATTCAAGCGCAGCGTACCTCGCAATTTTGCCTATAAGACAGACTTGTTCCCACTTATAGTTGCTGCCATGAAAGAATTAGGGAAAGATAACGTGACGGATGAACAGGTTGCAATCATAAAACAAGCTATTGAAAAATATGGTAGTCCTGATGAAATCAAATACGATTACAGCATTGCCCCGCAATGGATTAAACAAAGACTTGCATTATGAATTTTACTAATCTCACAAAAGAAGAACAATTGACCATTTTGGCTAATGTAGCCGAAGATAAAGGGATTGTGGACAATGCCGTAGAAAAGGACTATTGGGTAAGTATGGTGTTACGTACCATATTTTCTTTGCCATATGCATCAGCTTTTGTTTTCAAGGGAGGAACAAGCCTTAGCAAAGGTTGGGGATTAATAGAACGTTTCTCAGAAGATATTGACCTTGCAATAGATCCTCAATATCTCGGCTTCACAAATATTGAGACTAAAAGTCAACGAACGAAGTTACGAAAGGACTCTAAAAAATTCATAGATGGCATTTTTGCGCTTGACGTTGAGAACAGATTAAAAGAGTTTGGTCTATTGGAGTGTTGTAAAGTCATAGTTCCGGAGACATCTGTTAGCGACCTTGACCCTGTAGTCCTGTTTGTCGAGTATGATTCAGTGCTGCAAAAGAAAATGCAATATATACCCGAGCGAGTCAAAGTTGAGATAAGTTGCCGTTCCCTCATGGAACCGTCAGAAGATGTAGAAATACGTTCTATGATAGAAGAAGCTTATCCAGGTGAAGGGTTCTCATTACCTAGATTCACTGTTCCTACCGTAGTGCCAGGACGAACATTCTTGGAAAAGGTTTTTCTGTTGCATGAAGAGTTTAATCGTCCTAATGGCTGTACGCATATCGAACGTATCACACGACACATGTATGATATCGTAAAGATGATGGACAAACCATTTGCAATGGAAGCTATGCTGAATGAACAACTATACGAAGATATTGTGGCTCATCGCAAGAAGTTCACGGCATGGAGTGGATTGGACTATAGGACTCATCTTCCAAACACAATATCGTTTCTACCTCCTGAAAGCATCGAAGATGTTTTGCGCGACGACTATAAGCAGATGCAAATCGGCTTCATCTATGCCGATGCACCTTCTTTCGATGAGATTATGGAACGATTGAGTGAGTTGCAAAACAGATTTAGGACCTTGGAATGGAAAAATAATAGTTGATGGTATGGTGGAAATAAATGTTGATATAAACGAAACGGAGATATTCAATCTTTACCCCGAAGTATTGGATGCTTTACTCAAAGACCATACAACAGGGCGAAACATCTTTTGGGCAACGGATTCGTATGCACATAGAGGAGATGGATTTCAATATAGTGATGCCATAACAGTTGGGCATATTATTGGCGAAAACGGAATGGTGATTCGTCCACGTGCGTTAAAAAGTAAAAACGAACAGACGGAGCGGACAAAAGAAAAGGCAGAGGTGTTTACGCCATCATGGGTTTGTAATATTCAAAATAATCTTATAGACGAAGCTTGGTTCAGACGAAAAGATGTATTCAACACTGTTGACAATGCTCGGCATACGTGGATAGCCAATCCAAACAAAATTTCTTTTCCAGATGACAAGACTTGGAAATCATATGTTCGAGCGACAAGGATGGAAATTACTTGCGGTGAGGCACCATACCTTGTTAGCCGTTATGACACAACAACTGGACTTCCGATAGAATTAAATCAACGCATAGGCATGTTAGACCGAAAGCTACGTGTGGTTAGCGAAAACACAGAGACAAGTGGTGAATGGCTTGATATGGCGCAGGAAGCCTATAAAAACATATATGGCTATGAATGGCAGGGTGACAATTTGCTTTTGGCCCGTGAGGCTCTGCTAGTTTCCTTTGCGGAATACTATTATGCAAAATTTGGAAAAATGCCGTTGGCAAAGTCTCTGCTTTATATAGCTTATATCATTTCTTGGAATGTCTGGCAAATGGATGGACTTAAAGGAGTTGTACCGGACAGTTGCAAAAATGGCGTAAAAGTCGTGACACAAGACTTATTTGGAACGACTGAAAATGTGGAATATTGTTCGGGTTGTCGTGATGGAGGATTCAGAAACCATAACGGGATTTACTGCCTGATAAGAGACTGGGGGTTGAAAGACCTCAAAACGGGAGAGAATAACAGAAAAATAAGGTTTATAGACCTGATAAAATAAAAGTTGTATGATATGGCAACATTTGAAACCGGCTTAAAATCCAGACTGATATATGTCTTTGCCATTTCCGATGAATGGCATAAGGACTGTCTGAAAGTGGGTGAAACCACATTGGAGGAGGATGACGGGAACTTTCCTTTGCCCAACAGTGAGGTACTTAACAAAGCTGCATGTGATCGTATTGACCAATATACGAAGACGGCAGGTATTGCTTATACCCTGCTCCATACGGAAATGACCGTGTTTTTCAAAGGTGGAACAATTAGCTCCTTCAACGATAAGCAGGTACACAGTGTATTGGAGCGTTCTGGTGTTAAGAAAAAGATGTTTGATACTGTAAAAGGGGCGAACGAATGGTTCTGCTGCGACCTTGAAACAGTCAAGAAAGCGATACATGCAGTTAAGAATGGACAGAACAGCCTGAATGCAAGTGACATCAGCCATACTCAAACTCCTATAATCTTCCGTCCAGAGCAGCAGGCTGCTATAGACAAGACAAAAAAGCAGTTCAAGAAAGGCTCACAAATGCTTTGGAATGCAAAAATGCGTTTCGGAAAGACCTTATGCGCCCTGCGTGTGGCAAGGGATTTAGATATGCGTCGCACCATTATCCTTACCCACCGTCCCGTAGTTGATGAGGGCTGGTTTGAAGATTTCGGCAAGATATTTTATGATCGTACTGACTATTATTATGGTTCCCGCACAAAAGGAGAAGATTTCGATTCCCTTGAACGGCTGGCGAAAAAAGGAGGCAAGTATGTCTATTTTGCCTCCATGCAGGACATGCGTGGCGCCCAATTGGTCGGTGGAAAATTTGACAAGAACAATGAAGTGTTCTCCACCGAATGGGATTTTCTGATTGTGGATGAAGCCCACGAAGGAACACGTACAGAATTGGGAGAGGCTGTTATTAAGGAGCTGACCAAGGTAAACACGAAAGTGCTTAAGCTTTCAGGGACGCCATTCAATCTGCTTGATGATTACACAGAAGAGGAAACGTACACATGGGATTACACCATGGAGCAACGCGCCAAAACTGAATGGGACTTGTTGCACATGGGTGACCCTAATCCGTATGCTTCTCTGCCTGCCATAAATATCTACACCTACGACCTCGGAGCATTGATGAATGCTTATTCCGATGATGAAAAGGCTTTCAACTTCCGTGAGTTCTTCCGTACAAAGGATGACGGGACATTCATTCACGAAAATGATGTGGATAATTTTTTGTCGTTGTTGTGCAAGGAGGACAAGGAAAGTCTTTATCCTTATTCCAATGACCGGTATCGTAGTATATTCCGTCATACGCTTTGGGTGGTTCCGGGTGTCAAGGCTGCCCGTGCATTGAGTGCGAAACTGAAAGCACATCCTATATTCGGCTGCTTCGAGATTGTCAATGTAGCCGGCAACGGTGATGAAGACGAAGAAAATGCAGACGCTTTGCAAATGGTAAATACAGCCATAGGCAAGAATCCTGACGAGACATTCACTATCACCCTGTCTTGCGGGCGACTGACAACGGGCGTGAGCATAAAGCCGTGGACAGCTGTATTCATGATGGCAGGGTCATATAGTACATCTGCGGCAGGTTATATGCAGACCATATTCCGTGTGCAGACACCGTTTACCTATAAGGGACGTATGAAGGAACAATGTTATGCTTTCGACTTTGCGCCAGACCGTACCTTGCGGATCTTAGCTGAGGTTGCCAAAGTCTCAGCCAAGGCAGGAAAGGCAACGGAAGAAGACCGCAAGATTTTAGGCGATTTCCTGAATTTTTGTCCTATCATATCCATTGAAGGCTCGCAAATGAAGCTATATGATGTAAACAAGATGATGGGACAGCTCAAGAAAGCTCAGATAGAAAAGGTGGTGCAATGTGGCTTCGAAGATGGGGCATTGTACAATGATGAGTTACTCAAACTTACGGATGTGGATCTTGCAGACTTCAAGAATCTGAAAGGAATCATCGGTAAGACCAAGGCCATGCCTAAGTCTGGTGATATTGATGTTAACAAGCAAGGCTTTACAAATGAGGAGTATGCGGAAAAAGAAAAACTAGAAAAGAAGCCGAAACGTGAACGCACTCTAGAGGAACAAGCTAGGTTGGACGAATTGAAGAACAGACATAACCAACGTAAGGATGCCATTTCTATTTTGCGCGGTATTTCTATTCGTATGCCGTTGCTTATATTCGGAGCAGAACTGAAAGACGAAGATGAAGAGATAACCATTGATAACTTTGCCAATCTTGTGGACGATACTTCTTGGACAGAATTCATGCCAAAGGATGTAACCAAAGCCATCTTTGCCAAGTTCAAGCGCTTCTACGAGCCTGATGTGTTTCGTGAAGCGGGGAAGCGCATCCGTGCCATGACTCGAGCTGCCGACAAGTTCACCATAGAGCAGCGCATTGAACGTATAGCTGGTATATTCAACACATTCCGCAATCCTGACAAGGAAACAGTTTTGACACCGTGGCGTGTAGTCAATATGCACATAAGCGATTGCCTCGGAGGTTGGTGCTTTATGGATGAAGAGTTTAAGCAACCATTGGAAATACCGCGCTTTGTGGACAAGGGGGAGGTGACGCATTCTGTATTCAGAGCGGACAGCCTGATTATGGAAATCAACTCGAAGAGCGGTCTTTATCCATTGCTCGCTGCTTATAACATTTACCGTAATCGTTTGGAAGCGGCCAAAGAAAAATATGGAGAAGTAGGTAATGCCTTTGCCATGCAGTTATGGGATCTGACCATTGAACAGAATATTCTTGTAGTATGCAAGACCCCTATGGCTCGTAGTATTACTCGCCGTACTCTCGTCGGCTTCCGCGATACGAAAGTACATGCCGAATATTATAAAAATTTAATTGAAAACATATCCCAGAATTCAGACCTAGTCGTAAATACGCTACGTGACGGCAAGAATTTTTGGGGCATAAACGAAAACAAACATATGACTATAGACGCCATTATAGGAAACCCACCGTATCAGATCGTTGATGGAGGTGGAAATGGAGCAGCAGCAATGCCAATATATAATAAATTTGTATTCGCGGCCAAGGATATGCATCCAAACTATATTTCTATGATTATGCCAGCAAAATGGTATGGCGGAGGAAGGGGTTTGGATGAGTTCAGAGAAATGATGCTTAATGAAACACATATTGACTACATCAAAGATTTTCCCAATCCAAAGTCTGTTTTCCCTACAGCAAATATCAGTGGTGGAGTCTGTTTCTTCAGATGGTCAAAAAAATATAATAGTAATATCGCTATGTTCGTAAATGCCATTGATAAAATAGAAATTGCATCTAAGCGACAATTAAACGAGTTTCTTCAATATAACATATTTCCAAGATATAATGAAGCTGTTGCTATATTGCATAAAGTTATTTCATATAATGGTTTTAAAAGTCTTTCAATCATAGTAACTCAATACAAGCCGTTTGGACTTAGGACATATATACGAGGAACAGAAAACAAACAAAATAATACGGATGTATTGGTACATTCAAGCAAGGGTTGTGGCTTCATCCCAAGAAAAGACATTAGTGCCAGCTTAGATTACATAGATAAATACAATGTCATAACAGGTAAAGCTTTATCAGGACATTTGGGTGAAAGTGACGAGAACGGACAAGTAAAAGTTCTTGCTACAACTAAGATTATTTTACCGAACGAAGTTTGTACGGAATCATATATAGCGATCGGAAAACTTGATACAAAGTTTGAAGCCAATAATTTGTACAAGTATTTGTGTACTAAAGTTGCTCGTTTCTTACTGTTACAAGCTCTGCCTACTATGGATATTCGAAAAGAAAGTTTTAGATTTGTTCCTCTCCAAGACCTTACAAACTCAAGCGACATAGATTGGAGTAAATCAATAAAAGAAATCGACCAACAACTGTATAAAAAATATAGTTTAAACGATAATGAAATCGGCTTTATCGAAAAAATGATAAAGCCGATGGAATAGGTTAAGACATTGGTTTGATATTCTGTTCAATGAAGTGAATTTCCTTATCCGAAAGTCGATATTTAGCGTACAACTGCTTATCTATTTCAGGTATAGGAACGTCCCAATTTATATCACTTTCGGACGTGAAGTCCTGCATAGGCACATTTGTCCACGTCTCGCGGGGATTATGCTGCGTGGCTTTCAATGTGCCTAACATACATCTCAGAAATTTTGTCTTGACATATCTGAGGCACCGATCAGCTTGCTGGGCATCGGGAAACTTACCGATGCTCAGGAAGGTGTCGGTGTGCCCTATTTCCGGCACGCCGATTACTGGAGTACTGAGCACTTCGCCGATTACTCCTGTTCCGTTGGCTTCGGGGACGAGAATATTGTAGGATTCACAATATCCATCAGTCGGTAAAGTATATCGCTTTTCAATCCATTTATAGACACGCTGATTTTTTGACCGTCCCAAAATACGGATGAAAACATCGGGAATATCCGGCTCTTCTTCATGGAATATATGAAGAAGATGTTCAAATGCATTTGAGGTTATTTTTGCTGCAGTTCCATTTCCTTGGACTTCGTAAATTTCAGGATGTTCATTAAATGCCACCTCTGAGAATTTATAAAGGCCTTGAGAAGAT
>CASGED010000122.1 GCA_949300425.1 uncultured Bacteroides sp. | reverse complement strand
TGAATGTCGCACCGTCCGAAGCCTTTTTGCATCGATAAACGAATTTCAACCTGCACCTTTTGCACAGAGTTGTTTGACAAAAATACACCGCATTTCACGGAATTTGCGACCGTTACTAAGTCATTACTATTCCTATTCTTATATCGTTCTTCTTGAAAAAAATCCTTATCATACGCTTGTCGTCTTCCTGATTGTTTCGTGCAAAGTTACTGATTTCTTCTATAAATTCCCCGCCATACCGTTTGTCATATCCTAAATATCGGTAACTTTGGCCTCTGAAAACAGGAACGATATGTATCTAATTCACATTGAATCAGAATGAAAGGGCAAAGTATAAAGAATATCATGACCCGTTGGTGGCGCGAGCCTTACCCCTCGCTGGTCAGCCCGTGGAAGGTGGTAGTGGTGCCTGCGGCCATCATCTTCCTGGTGCTCTACCTGCTACAGCCGTTCGGCATCGCGTGGATAGAAAGCGGGAAGTTGTGGGTCACGCTGGGAGCGGCCTGCATCTCGGCGGGAGTGTCGTCGGTGTTCGTCTGGGTGCTCCCGTGGATGTTCCCCAAGTATTACGAGGAACGGGCGTGGACGTTGGGCAAGGAGGTGTCGGGCACGTTGGCCTTGCTCCTGTGCATCACCGTGTGCGTCTGGCTCTACGTGGCGTGGCTCTGCGGGGTGATGCCGGGTGTGCGTCTTTTCTTCACGGTGCTGCTCTGGGTGCTGATATTGGGGGCTTTCCCCACCGTGCTCTTCGCGATGTGGAACCGCAATATCCGGTTGGCAAGGAACCTGCGCGAGGCCACGGAGCTGAATCTCCGTTTGTCCCAAAAGCCGGAAGCGGAGGAAACGCCTCCCGCCATGCTTGTCTTTTCGGGCGGCACGAAAGAAATGTTGGAGATGGACGCCCGTTCTTTCCTCTACGCCGAGTCCGAGGGCAACTATGTCCGCCTGCATTACTTCTCCCCCAACGACAACCGTCCCGTCTCCAAGCTCCTGCGCCTCACGATGAAGCAGGCCGAGGCGTCGGTGGCTTCCGCGCCTTTCATCGTCCGTTGCCACCGGGCTTTCCTGGTCAATCTTCATCAGGTCTCGAAGGTGGACGGCAATTCGCAAGGGTATCGCCTCCGGCTGGAGGGGTGCGCGGAGGAGGTGCCGGTGTCGAGGGGGTATGCCAAGGAGATAAAGGAGAGACTGTTTGTGCGTTAAGCAATCTTGCCGTACTTCATTTCATGGCGTAACAATTCATAATTATACTCGGCACTTTGATAATACAGGCCCGTTTCCAAGTCTGTGATTTTCTCGTACAGTTGCGAGTTATATACCAATTGCAAGGCTTGGGGAACGGATAGCTTGTATTCTTCAACAGCCATCAGTGTAAGTTGCTCTACCAGTGAATCTATTAAAAAACGTGCTTCGTCTGTCATAGCTTTTGCAGTTTAGAGATGGATAATTCCGTACCGAAGAAGTATTGCCGGTTCAACTTCCGGTAGGTTAATTCTTCTACCAACATATCCAGTGTTATCATACGCCGCATATATCTTTCCAATTGAAAGACAACCCCATCGTCGGCTATTGGTCCCACTACAATGTCATAGTGCTGTTCGACCATTCCTTTTCGGTTTGCCAAGATGAACAAGGCCCACTCTTTACTCGGCTTATCAAAGATCTTTACTCGTAAAGTCGTGTCTTTGAGCAACCGTTCATCAAAAGCGTATGCCGTTACGCAAGGTGAGCCTTCACCCGCAATGCGTGTCCGCCGGATAGCCATCTGACGAGCCTGTTCCTCTATATCGGTCAGGTAAAAGCCTTTCCCGAAGTCTTTGTAGGGACTGCATAAGTCAAGGCGGATTGCCTCAATCTTTACATTCGAACCGTGATATAGTGTTATCATCCCAATTTTCCTCCGTTTCGTTTGCAAATGATGGAAAGGTCGTTTACGGCGTCTTCCAAAGAAAGCTGGTGTTCGGCCTCATAACATTCATCCAGGAAATCAATGCCCTTGAAACGGGTCAGATAGGCAAAAGCCTGCTTGGCCGTCAGCCGATAGCGGTCGGCAAAGGCGTTGATGCAGTATACCATGTAAGTGATACGGTTTTGAAGTTGTTCGTTCATAGCTTTCCGTTTTTGTGATTCCATTGCGCAAAAATAAGTATTCCCGCCTGCAAATCCAAATGTCATCCGTCCCAATTTCCCCCCGTTCGTCCCACTCCCTCCCCGTCCGTCACATCTCCTTGCCGTCTGTCCCGGATATTTTTATGCCTGATAATCAATGCGTATGTTTGCATCGGATTAAAACATAACCGATATGAAGACTAAAGCAATGATTCTCTTCGCCGCCCTCCTCCTGACGGGAAGCGCGGCGCGGGTGCAGGCCCAATGCCTGACCCTTGAAGTGCGCGACATCGACCGCGTGCAAGGTTTCCTCTATGTAGCCGTCTATTCCTCCCCGGACAATTTCCTGAAGAAACTCCTCACGGGCTTCCGCGTGGAGGTGAAGGACAAAACCGTTATCGTGCCTTGCGAGGGTTTGCCCAAGGGAACGTATGCCCTGGCTCTTTTCCAAGACCTGAACGGAAACGGGACGCTGGACACGGGCGCTTTCGGCATTCCACAGGAACCGACGGCTTTCAGCAACGATGCACAGGGCGTGATGGGGCCGCCTTCGTTCGAGGAATGCAGCTTCACGTTGCGGGGCGATACGACCTTGGTGGTACATCTCCGGTGAGGCCGGACAGAGGAAATTTTATATCCACGCTTTGGATACATCGGTTCCATACCTTGGATACGATGGTTCCGACCAGTGGATACGGAGGTTCCACCCAGTGGATACGATGGTTCCACCAAGTGGATACGACGGTTCCAGGCCTTGGAAAAATCTGGAACCATTATATATCTAATAATCAATACTATATAAAATGATGATGAAGAAGCATATTCTCTTCTTTTGGGGATGCGTATGCCTGTCGCTTTCCCTCACGGCGCAGACAACGACCGCCGACACCATCCGCCTGACGCTCTCTATGGATACCATCACCTTGGATCCGCTTTCAGTTCCGGAATGACAAGCACAGAGTCATTGCATCGGATTCCGTAAAAAACATCACGCACCCTTCCTTGTTGCGGGACCAAGACCCCCTTTTCCACAAGGTCCTTTATATCACGTGCTGCTGTATCAAGTGAC
>CASGED010000121.1 GCA_949300425.1 uncultured Bacteroides sp. | reverse complement strand
GTTTTGTTTCATGTGAATATAAAGGCGGCACGCTATAGGGCGGCTGCCTTTTTTATTCTTGTGAACGTAAATTTGGTTTAAAAGAAGTTATAAAGTAGAATGGAAAACTTTTTCGAGCAGAAAAGTTTCTACCTTTGCAACTTCATTATATTGCATTAGGTATATCTAAGAAGAAATGGAACCACAATATATACTAACAGCCATTGATGCTGCTTTGGTAGCGGGAGGGGAAATTCTTGCTATTTATAATGATCCGGCTTCTGATTTTCAAGTAGAAAGGAAGGCTGATAATTCGCCTTTGACGATTGCCGACCGGGCGGCTCATGAAGTCATCAGCAGGGCGTTGGCGGGAACTCCGTATCCTGTCCTGAGCGAGGAAGGAAAGTCGATACCTTATGAAGAGCGGAGTCGGTGGGATAGCCTTTGGATCGTAGACCCGCTGGACGGCACGAAGGAATTTATCAAGCGCAATGGGGAGTTTACTGTAAACATCGCCTGGGTAAGCGGTTCGGTTCCCCGGATGGGAGTGATTTATGTGCCGGTAAAGCGCATCCTCTACTTTGCGGACGAGGATTTGGGAGCTTATAAATTGGAAGACATTACCTTGCGTGGGCACGCTACGCTGAAAGAACTGATGGCGCGTGCCGTGAAGTTGCCTTCCGACAAGGGGCATGAGGGTTACGTAGTTGTGGCGTCGCGTTCGCACTTGACACAGGAGACGGAGCAATTCGTTGCGGAGGCGCGGGCAAACCATCGCAAAGTGGAGATGATCTCCAAAGGAAGTTCTATCAAGATGTGTCTGGTGGCTGAGGGCTTGGCAGATGTCTATCCACGTTTTGCGCCTACGATGGAGTGGGATACGGCGGCAGGCCATGCCATTGTGCGGGCGGCCGGAGGAGAAATCTATCGGACGGACGCGGCAACACCTTTGCGGTATAATAAGGAAGATTTGTTGAACCCGTGGTTCATAGTAGAAATGAGGAATGAAGAATGATGATTTCCTTTGAAAGGCAAGGATTGGATAATTCTTCATTCCTCATTCTTTATTATAAAGATTAAGAATTATGAATTTTGAGATAATTTTCGTACTGCTTGGCTTGATAGGGATGTTGATAGCCCTCATCAAGGACAAGATGCGTCCGGGTATTGTGCTGTTGTCGTTGGTGGTGCTCTTCATGGTGGTGGGCATCATCACACCCCAGCAGATGGTGGCGGGCTTTAGTAACCGGGGTATGATTACGGTGGCCTTGCTGTTCCTCGTGAGCGAAGGCATCCGGCAGAGCGGAGCTTTGAGCACCGTGGTGAAAAAACTTTTGCCCAATGAGAAAACCTCTGTTGCCAAGGCGCAGATGCGTATCCTTCCCATTGTAAGCGCTTTCTCGGCATTTTTGAACAATACACCCGTGGTCGTCATCTTTGCGCCGATATTGAAAAACTGGTCGAAACGTATTGGCCTTTCATGTACGAAATTTCTGATACCGCTTTCCTATGCTACTATCTTGGGAGGCTTGTGTACGTTGATAGGTACTTCTACTAATCTGGTAGTGCATGGTATGATGATAGACCGTGGCTTTGAGGGCTTGAAGATGTTCGATCTGGCTTACATCGGGATACCTATCACGGTGGTAGGCCTTCTTTTTATTATCCTTACTTCGAAGAAGCTTCTGCCCGACTCGCGCCCGGATAATTTTGAGGAAGAGGAAGCCGATGCGGCCGAGGAAAAAGGGCAGCATGTGGTAGAAGTGGTTCTTGCTTCCCGTTTCCCTGGTTTGAAGCGCAAATTGAAGACATTCGATTTCAAACGCCGGTATGGAGCTGAAATCAAGGAAATCCGCCAAGGAGGGCAGGTGATTACCGATAACTTGGGCGAGGTACGTTTACAGGAAGGTGATACGTTGGTCTTGTTGGCTGATGATGCCTTTACAAAGACGTGGGGCGATTCGTCCGTTTTCCTGATGATGACCAACGGGAAGGAAATACCGGCCAGGCAAGTGCCTTCCTGGAAGAAATGGACGGCTTTTTCACTTCTTATCGTGATGATCGTGGGCGCTACCATCGGTGAGTTGCCTTTCTTTCAGGAGAGTTTTCCGCGGGTGAAGATGGACATGTTCTTTTTTGCCTCGGTCACGGCGGTGGTGATGGCTTGGCTCAAACTTTTTCCGCCCAAGAAATACACGAAGTACATCAGTTGGGACATTTTGATTACGATAGCCTGTGCTTTTGCTATCAGTGCGGCCATGGAAGAGTCGGGCTTGGCAGCGCTGATAGCCAATTTTATCAAGACCGTGTCCGGTTCCTTGGGGGCATGGGGTGCGCTTGCCTTGTTGTATATTGTGACGCTGCTTATTACGGAGTTGGTGACGAATAATGCCGCGGCTGCGTTGGCTTTTCCCTTGGCGTTGGAGACGGCTGCAAAATTCGGGGTTGACCCGATGCCTTTCTTTATTGCCATCTGCATTGCGGCTTCGGCAGGTTTTGCTACCCCCATCGGTTATCAGACGAACTTGATTGTACAGGGTGCCGGTAACTATAAGTTTACGGACTTCGTGAAAATAGGCATCCCGATGGATTTGATAGTAATGATTATCTCTGTAGGGCTGATACCTCTGATTTGGCCCTTTACGGCAGTAAGTTAATATACATATATATAATATGGTAGAACATATATATCCGATATTCGACAAAATGTTGACCCGGGCAGACAAAGAGGAATTGCTCGGCCAGCATGGCGTTATGATTTGGTTTACCGGCCTGAGTGGTTCGGGCAAAAGTACGATAGCCATCGCCCTGGAGCGGAAGTTGCACAAGCGGGGTATCCTGTGCCGCATCCTGGACGGGGATAATATCCGTAGCGGCATCAACAATAACCTGGGCTTTACGGAGGCCGACCGTGTGGAGAACATACGGCGCATCGCCGAAGTATCTAAATTGTTTGTAGATACGGGCATTGTGACCTTGGCAGCCTTCATCAGTCCCAATAACGACATCCGCGAGATGGCCGCCCGCATTATCGGTAAGGACGATTTTGTGGAAGTTTATGTCAGCACGCCCATCGAGGAGTGCGAGCGCAGGGACGTGAAAGGCTTATACGCCAAAGCACGTCGGGGAGAGATAAAGAACTTTACCGGCATCTCGGCACCGTTTGAGGCTCCCGCGCATCCGGCTTTGACGCTTGATACTTCCGTGCTCAGTGTGGAAGAGTCGGTAGGCAAGTTGTTGGAGCTCATATTACCCAAGATACAGAAGAAATAAACAGATAACAATGGAAGAATATAAACTGAGCCACCTGAAGGAACTCGAAGCCGAGTCCATCCACATCATCCGCGAGGTGGCGGCGGAGTTTGAGAATCCAGTCATGCTCTACAGCATCGGCAAGGACTCGTCTGTCATGGTGCGATTGGCCGAGAAGGCTTTCTATCCCGGCAAGGTGCCTTTCCCGTTGATGCACATCGACTCCAAGTGGAAGTTTAAGGAGATGATTCAATTTCGTGATGAATATGCCAAGAAGTACGGTTGGAATCTGATAGTCGAGAGCAACATGGAGGCGTTTAAGGCAGGTGTAGGTCCTTTCACTCACGGCAGCAAGGTGCATACCGACCTGATGAAGACCCAAGCCCTGCTTCACGCTTTGGACAAATATAAGTTTGACGCGGCCTTCGGCGGGGCCCGTCGCGATGAGGAAAAGTCGCGTGCCAAGGAGCGCATCTTCTCTTTCCGCGACCGCTTCCACCAGTGGGACCCCAAGAACCAGCGTCCGGAACTGTGGGACATCTACAACGCACGTGTCCACAAGGGCGAGAGCATCCGCGTATTCCCTTTGAGCAACTGGACGGAGCTGGACATCTGGCAATACATCCGCCTGGAGAATATCCCCATCGTGCCGCTCTACTTTGCTAAGGAAAGACCTTGCGTAGAGATAGACGGTAACCTGATTATGGCCGACGACGACCGCCTGCCCGAGCAGTATCGCGACAAGATACAGATGCGTATGGTGCGTTTCCGTACCTTGGGTTGCTGGCCGTTGACAGGCGCCGTGGAGAGCGAAGCCGACACCATCGAAAAGATTGTGGAGGAGATGATGACCACTACCAAGAGCGAACGTACCACGCGTGTCATCGACTTCGACCAGGAAGCCAGCATGGAGCAGAAGAAGCGTGAAGGATATTTTTAAACGAACGATTAAGGATTTTGAAGACAATGGACAACAATAAATTGGATATAAAGGCCTTTCTGGACAAGGATGAACAGAAAGACTTGCTTCGCTTTCTGACGGCAGGGTCGGTGGACGACGGTAAGTCCACCCTGATAGGACGCCTGTTGTTCGATAGCAAGAAATTGTACGAAGACCAGCTGGACGCCTTGGAGCGTGACAGCAAGCGTATGGGTAACGCCGGCGATCACATCGACTACGCCCTTCTGCTGGACGGATTGAAAGCCGAACGTGAACAGGGTATCACCATCGACGTAGCCTACCGCTACTTCTCGACCAACAACCGCAAGTTTATCATCGCCGACACGCCGGGGCACGAGCAATATACGCGCAACATGATTACGGGCGGCTCGACGGCCAACCTGGCCATTATTCTCGTGGATGCACGTACGGGTGTCATCACGCAGACGCGTAGACACACCTTTCTGGTGTCTCTGCTGGGTATCAAGCACGTCGTCCTGGCCGTGAACAAGATGGACTTGGTGGACTTCTCCGAGGAGCGTTTCAATGAGATTGTTTCTGTTTACAAGGAGTTTGTCGCTCCGTTGGGCATCCCCGATGTGACTTGCATCCCCTTGTCTGCACTCGACGGCGACAACG
>CASGED010000120.1 GCA_949300425.1 uncultured Bacteroides sp. | reverse complement strand
GCCCCGCACAAGGTGGACACCGCCAAGTACCAACAACAAGCAGAAACAGAGAATGTGAAACAAGAAAACAATGACAACGAACCCATTAAAAAGACAGAAGAAATGGAAAAGACAGAAGAACTGAAACAAGACGTGCAGCAGCCACAGGCGGCTGAAACACAAGAAGCCACGGCACAACAGAAGCCGGAGAAGCCGAACCTGATAGCGGACGGCGACGTGGACTGGGAGGAACTGCGCAAGTGCGGCATCAACAGGGAGCAACTTTCGGAGAAAGACATGAAAGCCCTGATGAACTACGGCAAGACGGGGCTGGTGACAGTGAAGCCGACCTTCGGCTATGAGAGCTACGAGCTGCAAGCCCGCCTTTCCTTCCAAAAGGCGGAGGACGGCAAGCTGAAGCTCACTCCCCACTTCGTGCGCCATGAGCCGCGCCTTGACATCCCCCACAACGGCTACTCGTTCACCGACGAGGACAAGAAGGCGTTGAAGCGCACGGGCAACTTAGGCAAAGTGGTGAACGTGGCGGACACGAAAACCGGGGAGATGCGCCCGTCGTACATCAGCATCGACCGCCTGACAAATGAAATCGTGGACATCCCGGTAGATAAGGTGCGCATTTATAATAAGGTAGGAAAAACCAACCTCTCCAAAGAAGAAGTGGACATCCTCCGTGCAGGATTGCCCCTGCCCAAAGAGGTGACGCTGCAAAACGGGCGCAAGTTCCCGGCCTTATTGCAAGTGAACGCCGACAAGCGCGACGTGGAGTTCGTGCCGGGGCAGCCGAGGCAGCAGCAATCCCAGCGTCAAGGCAAATCGCAGGACAATCCCGACGCGCAAGGTCAGAAACAGGACAATAATGGTGAGGGGCAACGCCGCAACCGCTCGTGGGTGAACGAGGACGGGAGCATCCGCCCCATCAAGAAATGGAAAGATGACATCTTTACCGAGCAGCAAATCAAGGACTACGTGGAGGGCAAGACGGTGGTGCTTGCCAACGCGAAGGACGACCAAGGCCAGCCCTGCACGAAGTACCTGAAATTCAGTTTCGAGAAAGGCCGTCCGCTGACCTACTCGCAGAACCCCGACCTCGCGCAGACCGTCGCCCCGTCCAACGAGAGCAAGACACAGCTTGCCGTGAACAACGAGGGCAAGACCAACGAGGCGACCAAGCATGTGAAGGAGCCGTTGCAGCAAGGCCAGACCGCGCCGAAGAACGAAACGCAGCAGAAGCAGCAAACCAAGAAATCCAAAGGCATGAAGGTGTCCTGATTGCCGCCACTAAATCCATCCAAGAATAATGCGGGATTGAAACGGGCATCACAGCCACCCTGTGACCCGTTTCATCCTCAGCCAAAAGAAAAAAGTATCAACGATTAAAACAGAGAAAGACATGATTACCATATTGGCAGAAAAACCGAGCGTCGCCCGTGAGATAGCACGGATCGTCGGCGCGATGAAAAGAGAAGAAGGGTATTTCACCGGGAACGGCTACCACGTGACATGGGCGCTGGGGCATCTGGTTCAGCTTGCCCTGCCCGACGGGTACGGCATCAAGGGCTTCCGGCGCGACAGCCTGCCCGTCATCCCCGAAAGGTTCGAGTTGATTCCCCGTCAGGTGAAGACGGACAAGGGCTACAAGGCGGACGCGGCGGCGGTGAAGCAAATCAAGGTGATAACCAAGCTCTGGAACGAGAGCGACGGCATCATCGTGGCGACCGACTGCGCCCGTGAAGGCGAACTGATATTCAGGTATCTGTATTCCTACATCGGCTGTACCCTGCCGTTCCAAAGGCTGTGGATAAGCTCGCTGACCGACACCGCCATCCGCAAGGGGCTGAAAGAACTGAAGGACGGGCGCGAGTATGACAATCTCTATCTCGCCGCCAAAGCCCGCAGCGAAGCCGACTGGCTGGTGGGCATCAACGGCACACAGGCGTTGTCGGTAGCCGCCGGACGCGGCACGTATTCCGTGGGACGGGTACAGACACCCACGCTGGCGATGGTCTGCCAGCGGTTTTGGGAGAACAAGCGTTTCCAGCCCGAACCGGTACACCAGCTCCACTTCACCACGCCGTCGGTGAGCGTGGATGAGGTCGTGAAGTTCGCCTCGGTGGAGAAATGGAAGGACAAGGAGGAAGCCGCCATACTATATAATAAGGTAAAGGAACAGATGGCAGCAACCGTTACCAAAGTCGAAAAGAGGGAAAAGATAGAGAACCCTCCGCTCCTGTACGACCTGACCACGCTACAAAAGAAGGCGAACACGAGGCACGGCTTCACGGCGGAACAGACGCTCGCCCTCGTGCAGAAGCTCTACGAGGCGAAGCTCGTCACCTATCCGAGAACGTCGAGCCGCTACATCCCGGAGGACGTGTTTGCCGAAGTGCCGCTGCTTTTCGACCGTCTGGCAAACCATTCCCCGTTTGCGGAGAAGATTGAAGCCTTGGGCAAACTGAACCACCGCAGCGTGGACGCCTCGAAAGTGACCGACCACCATGCCCTGCTGGTGACGCCCAACCGTCCGCTGGCGCTCTACAAGGACGAGCAGCTTATCTACGACATGATTG
>CASGED010000119.1 GCA_949300425.1 uncultured Bacteroides sp. | reverse complement strand
TCTTTTGTCAGGAACAAACCTGTAGATTCTACTACATATTCTGCACCTACTTCGTTCCACTTCAGGTCAGCAGGGTTCTTTTCAGCTGTTACGCGGATTTCCTTGCCGTTCACAATCAGCTTGCTGTTTTCAACGTCAGCCTCAATAGTGCCGTCGAATTGGCCGTGCATCGTGTCATACTTCAGCATGTAAGCCAAGTAATCTACCGGGCAAAGGTCGTTAATACCAACGATTTGAATGTCGTTTCTTGTTTGAGCTGCGCGGAATACGAAACGTCCGATACGTCCGAATCCATTAATACCTACTTTAATCATTTTTGTTTAAACTTTAAAGGTTCAAAAAATATTTGTTTAAATATCTCTCTTGTTCGGATATCCTTTCGGATTGCGCTGCAAAAGTACAAATTTGTTTTCATACTCGTATCGGTATAGGTTTAATTTTTCCCTTTTTTATTTTAACTCTTTCATTTTGCGGGTTATTTATTGTTAATTGAATACGTTATTGCAATGTGTAGTTTGCATTTCGCCATTTGCAGGAAGAAACGTTGCGGATGAATCGTCCGGACTTTTCCGACGCGAAACAAAGACGGCGTTTTTGCGGGACTTTGAGGCGTCTTCCGCGAAGCATTGCGGAACGTTGTGGCGCGTTTCCTGTTTTTTCAGATAAAAATGGCATGAGGTGTGCGGATTTATGCGTACCTTTGCCCATTCATTTACTTAAAGTTAAACAGAAATGGAAAAGAGTACCTTGTTGAAAGACTTTAAGGCGTTTGCTTTGAAGGGTAATGTGATAGACATGGCCGTCGGTGTAATCATTGGCGGGGCGTTTGGAAAGATTGTGTCATCTTTGGTGGCGGATGTCATCATGCCGCCTATCGGGCTGCTGATTGGCGGGGTGAACTTTACGGACCTGAAGTGGGTGATGAAGCCGGCCGTGGTGGAAGATGGCAAGGAAGTGGTTGCCGCCGTGACGTTGAATTACGGCAACTTCCTGCAAGTAACCTTCGATTTCCTCATCATCGCTTTCTCCATCTTTATGTTTGTCAAGCTCATCACGCAGCTTACCACCCGCAAGAAGGAAGAGAAACCTGCGGATCCTCCCGCACCGCCCGCGCCCAGCCGCGAGGAGGTGCTGCTGACCGAGATCCGCGATTTGCTCAAGAACAAGTAAGAAAACGGTGCTTTTTTGTGCTTTCAGCACCGAAGTTTTAAGCGGGAATAAGGTATTGTCCTTGCTTTTTCTTATTTTTGCACCACATTTATTATTATAAGTATTCATTTCGAAAGTAGTTATATGCAAGAAAAGATTATCATTCTCGACTTCGGTTCGCAGACCACGCAGCTCATCGGACGGCGCATTCGCGAACTGAATGTCTATTGTGAAATTGTTCCCTACAACAAATTTCCGAAAGACGATGATAGCGTGAAAGGGGTCATCCTGTCCGGTAGCCCCTTCTCGGTGTACGACGCGAGCGCTTTTAAGGTAGACTTGAGCGGCATCCGCGGCAAGTATCCCATCCTGGGCATTTGTTACGGGGCGCAATTCATCGCTTACAGCAATGGAGGCACGGTAGAGCCTGCCGGCACGCGTGAGTATGGACGTGCCCATCTGGAGACGTTTGACCGGGAGAATCCTTTGTTCAAGGACGTGCGCGAACATACGCAGGTATGGATGAGCCACGGAGACACCATTACGTCCATCCCCGCCAACTTCAAAGTCATCGCCTCTACCGACAAGGTGAAGATTGCCGCTTATCAGGTAGAAGGCGAACAGGTGTGGGGCGTGCAGTTCCATCCCGAAGTTTTCCATAGTGAAGACGGCACACAGATGCTTCGCAACTTTGTGGTTGACGTTTGCGGATGCAGCCAAAGCTGGAGCGCGGCTTCGTTTGTAGATACTACGGTGGCTGAGTTGAAAGAGCAAGTAGGCAACGACCGTGTCATCTTGGGATTAAGCGGAGGCGTGGACTCGTCCGTAGCCGCCGTGTTGCTGAATCGTGCCATAGGTAAAAATCTGACGTGTATCTTTGTAGACCACGGTTTGCTCCGCAAGGACGAGTTTAAGAACGTTCTGCACGATTATGAATGTTTGGGGCTGAACGTGATAGGCGTAGATGCCAGCGAAAAGTTCTTCAAAGACTTGGAAGGCGTGACCGATCCGGAGAAGAAACGCAAGATTATCGGCCGCGATTTTGTGGAAGTGTTCAACGCCGAGGCGCGCAAGATTACGGACGCCAAATGGTTGGCGCAAGGCACTATCTATCCCGACCGCATTGAGAGCCTGAATATCACGGGCAAGACCATCAAAAGCCATCATAATGTAGGTGGCCTTCCCGAAGAGATGCATCTGCAACTTTGCGAGCCGTTGAAGTGGTTGTTCAAGGACGAAGTGCGTCGTGTAGGCCGCCAGTTAGGTATTCCTGAACACCTGATAGGCCGCCATCCTTTCCCGGGACCGGGATTGGCCGTACGCATCTTGGGAGATATTACTCCGGAAAAGGTGCATATTTTGCAGGAAGCCGATGACATCTTTATCCGCGGCCTGCGCGAATGGAAGACCCAAGATGACTTTGGTAAGGAGACCAGCCTTTACGACCAAGTATGGCAGGCGGGAGTCATCCTGCTTCCCGTGCAATCCGTAGGTGTCATGGGTGATGAACGCACCTACGAACGTGCCGTTGCCTTGCGTGCCGTGACCAGCACCGATGCCATGACCGCCGATTGGGCGCACCTGCCTTACGAATTCTTGGCACAAGTCTCGAACGACATTATTAATAAGGTGAAAGGAGTGAACCGCGTCACGTACGACATCTCCTCCAAACCGCCTTCGACAATTGAGTGGGAGTAAAATTCCACCGGTTCATCTGACACTCAAAAGAGGATTATCCTATATGGCGGAGAGGATAATCCTCTTTTGAATATAGGATAATCCTCTTTTCAAAATCAGATTATCGGATTTATTCTTATTTTTGTGGCAGATTATAATATTTAAACATAGAGTAGTAGTATGAGACAACTTTTTTTGACAGCAATTTCCTGCTTGATGCTGGCAGGATGTGCGCAGACTAACAATGTGCAGTACACGGATTTTCAGCCGGGACAAGTGTGGAACGATACGGACGGAAACCCGATTAACGCACATGGAGGAGGTCTGCTTTATCATGAAGGAACGTATTATTGGTATGGTGAATATAAAAAAGGGGAAACGGTATTGCCAGAGTGGGCTACGTGGGAATGTTACCGGACAGATGTTACCGGTATCAGCTGTTACTCCTCCAAAGATTTGATGAACTGGACGTTTGAAGGTATCGTATTGCCTGCGGTAAAGGATGATCCTAATCATGACTTGCATCCTTCCAAGGTATTGGAACGTCCCAAAGTCATCTATAACCGGAAGACCGGAAAGTTTGTCATGTGGGCGCATGTGGAAAGTGCCGATTATAGCAAGGCTTGCGCCGGAGTTGCGGTGGCCGATTCTCCGACAGGACCGTTTGAATACTTGGGGAGTTTTCGGCCGAATAATGCCATGAGTCGTGACCAGACTGTATTTGTAGACGATGACGGACGGGCTTATCAGTTCTATTCGTCGGAGGAGAACGCCACTTTGTACATCAGCCTCCTGACGGATGATTATTTGAAACCTTCCGGCCGATATACCCGTAACTTTATCAACTTGTCACGTGAGGCTCCGGCAGTCTTCAAGCATGATGGCAAATACTATCTGATTTCCTCCGGTTGTACGGGCTGGGATCCGAATGTGGCTGAAATAGCTGTGGCAGATTCAATCCTGGGCGAGTGGAAGACGATAGGTAATCCTTGTACAGGACCTGATGCGGACAAAACTTTCTACGCGCAAAGCACGTATGTACAACCTGTGATAGGGAAAGAAAACGCTTATATCGCCCTGTTTGACCGATGGAACAAGACAGACTTGGAAAATTCTCGCTATGTGTGGTTGCCTGTTGTTATTCGCGATGGAAACATTACGATACCTTGGCAGGAGAAATGGAATCTGGATGTTTTTGACCATCAATAAGAATGAAGTAAGGCTGCAACGATGACGTTTGCAGCCTTACTTGCACTATTTTAATCGGCTTCTTCTCCCGACACTTCTTCTCTCTGTCTGCGTGCTTCCTCAAATTTGGCTTTCATCGTGGGATTGCCGCGTGTCAGACGTTTGATGGTCAGGTTGTCTGCCTTGTCGTTGGCCAGACGGAGGTTGCGCTCGGAGCCTACCAGGGCTTCCTTTATCTTTTGCAGGTGAGTGATGGATTTGTCTATTTCATCGATAGCGGTCTTGAACTTCTCACTGGCCAGGCGATAATTGTTGGCGAATTTTTCCTTGAAGTCGTTCAGTTGGCTTTCAAAGTTGGTGACGTCCACGGATTGGCTGCGGGCAATGGCCAGTTGGCGTTGGTAATCAATGCTCTTCTTTGATGTCTGCACCAAGAGCGTAATCAATGGCATGAAGAATTGCGGGCGGATGACGTACATCTTCGGATAGCGGTGGGACATGTCCACGATACCCGAGTTGTACAACTCGCTTTCGGGTTCTAAGAGAGACACCAGCACGGCAAACTCGCAGTTCTTGGTCTTGCGGTCATCATCCAGCTTTTTCAGGAAATCCTCGTTCTTGTGTTTCGTGGCCGTTTCATCCATCTCGTTTTTCATTTCGAACATGATGGAGATGTACTCCATGCCGTCTTCGAAATCCCGGAAGATGAAGTCGCCCTTGCTGCCGCCTGAGGCGTCGTTGTCTTTCTCAAAATAAGCGTTGGGGAAGAGGGGACGCATACGGTTGAACTCCGTACTGCAATGTATTTCGAGCGTTTCGCCCACCATCTTGGTGGACAGTTTGGTCTTCAGGTCCTTGTAGTAGTCTACTTCGTCCTGTTTCTGCTTCAGTTGGAACTCATATTCTTTCTTGAGGCTGTTCTCGCGCAGGGAGGCTTCGCTTTTTTCCAACTTCACCCGGCCTGTCAGTTCGGTTATCTGGTTGTCCTTGGCTTTCAGGGCCTCCTGCGCTTTGCGCTGCTCTTCCAGTATGGCTATTTGGCGGACACTGTCACTTTGGGCGATGGCGGCTTTCAGCCCCGATATTTCTTGGTCTTTCTTCGCCAGTTCGGCTTTCAGTTCCAGTTCTTTGGCTTGCGCCATGCTGTTGATGAGTGCTTTCAGCCGGTCTATCTCGCTGTTTTTCTTCCCGATTTCCAGTTCTTTGACCGACAGTTTTTCCCTGAACGTTTGTTCCGATTGCAGGGCGTTGGCCCGTTCTTCAGCCTGATGCTGTTTGTTGAGTTCGGCCATGCGGCGGTCTATTTCGGCCCTGAATTCGGCGTTTTTCACTTGGTGGACGATAGAAGCATAATCGGCTTCGTCTACCTTGAACACGCTTCCGCATTTTGGGCAACTGATTTCCTTCATGACAGGTATACAGTTTAGGGATTTATGACTTTGACAGGGGTGGAAAGGGACAGCAGTTCCTCTGCGTCGAATATGAAGATTTCTCCGCGGTGGAGTTCGATGAAGCCGTTGTTCTGCAAGTCGTTCAAAAAGCGCGATACGTTGGTACGGGTATCATTGACGATGAGGGCCAAATCTTCCATCTTTATCTTAAACAGTTTTTCGCCTTGTTTGCGCCGGATGTGTGAGCTTATGAAGTGGTAGACGCGTTCTTCCAGGCAGTCAGGGACGGCGCTCCATACGTTCTCGCTCAGGTTCTGTCCATAGCTGCTGACCATGTTCAGGTAGTTCAGCCGAAAGATTTCATACTTGAACAATTCATTGGTGACGAAAGATTTGCCGATACTTATCATGTTCACATTCGTGTGTGCCACGTGACGACCTACATAATTGGTCTTGATGCCGAATAACGATTGAGGTTCGATGAGGTACGGGGCCTGAAAATACTCGGTGAAACTATAAAGGCCATCGGATGAGGTAGTGGTAGTGGAGATTTCACCTTTCAATATGAAGTAAAGTTGCTCACAGGGAGTGCCTTCGCGCACGATTACTTCACCGGGTCTTTGCTGGGTGAAATGAAACTTGGCTTTGCCTACGATGTTGGTGAAGTCTTCTTTGGCCAGTCCCTGAAATAAAGGAAGCTGCAACAATGTATCGAACATGCTGGTATTCATAAATGATAGATTCTCTGTGTCCTTATAAAATTTAATATAAACAAATGTAAGTATAATTGAGGTGTATAGGACTGTTCGGTCTCCTCTTTTTGTTTTTTTTATTATTTCTTAAAAATGATACATGAACACTTGCCGCCCTGGGGAAAGAGGAGACAAGCCCACTTGAGCCGTTCCGGTATGCAACAGAAACTTCTTTTTATCGTAAATCGTATCTTTTTTATCGTTTTTCGATAAATATTTCTCGTTTTATTTGGTAGGTTCAAAAATAAGTCTTTCCTTTGCATATCGAAAAACGATAAATGATTATCGAATAACAAAATGATGTATCACTATTAAATGTATAAGAGTCATGGAAACAACTAAGAAATCTATGGGAAAGAAAGTTTTGGTAAACGTGGGTAAAGGCATTGGCTACTTCCTGCTGGGTCTGTTCGTGTTTTATGTGATTGACAGCGTGTATGTAGACATTAAGCACGCCATTGCGGACGCTATCGAGGAGAGCAGATAACCGAAGTGAGAAACACTATATATAATAAGGTATGGAAGCAATCAGTTTAGTGGTAGGCGTGTTGGTCATGGTGATTACGACGCTTGTGGCGTTTCTCATCTCCCTGTTTGCCTAATCAATAAAAAGAGCGGATTATGAAGACGATTATCAAACTCATCCTGATTTATTATGCGTTGCAGATACTGGCGTCGTTAGCGGTCACGCCCTTCGTGATGATTTACCAGTATTGCACGATAGGGACATTCGAGTCAGAGGCGGCGCAGGCCATTATCGCAGGGCCATCCTTCGCGTTGAGCTTCGTGTTCATCATGGGCTATCTGTGGAAGAAAGGCTACTTGGGCGACCTCCGCCTCTTCCTCCTGCCCCTGCCCGCCAAGTGGTTAGCGGGAAGCCTGCTGGCGGGAGCCTCCTTGGTGCTGCTGGAAATCTACCTGTCTGAGTGGTTGGGCGATTTTGTCCCCAACTGGTCGGGCGAGCAAATCACCAACTTGCAGATGAACTGGATGGGCCTGCTGTCGCTGGTCATCCTGGGACCGGTCATAGAAGAGGTGTTCCACCGGGGCATCGTCACCCGCCTGCTGCTGCGCCGATATCGCCCGTGGACGGCCATCTTGGTGTCGGGGCTCATCTTTGCCATCGTCCACCTGAACCCCGCCCAATTCATCCCCGCCTTCACATCGGGCATCTTCTACGCCTGGCTCTATTACCGCATGCGCAGCCTGTGGCCGGGCATCCTGCTCCATGTGTTGAACAACGGCTTCGCCGCCTTCATGATGCGTGCCTTCCCGGAGACGGAGGACGAGACGCTGATGCAGATGATGGGGCAGACGGGCTATGTGTCCGCGCTCGTCGGGGCGGCGGTGGTGTTCGTAGTGTTCGTCTGGCTGCTGAACCGATGGTTACCCACCGGAGTTCCCATGGCGAAGAAGGAGGAGACTGAGGAATGTTGATGGTTCCTTCCATGGGAACCAATGGTTCCTCCCATTGGATACGTCGGTTCCTCCCATTGGATACGACGGTTCCTCCCAAGGGAACCAATGGTTCCAAGCTTTGGAAATAGCTGAAACCCTTATATGTCTGATTATTAACAAAGTATAGAGTGACGATTATGAAAGAGATTTTACGTACAAAGAACAAATGGGTAGCCGGGACGTGTTTCATCGTCGGGCTGATGCTGGTGCTGATGCTTTCCACGGCTGTATTCTTCTTTGTGACCCTCGGTCTGCTGGACTTGCGGGGGCCGGAGTGGAAGTGGGTGCGCATCTATGGCGCGATGGTGTGGCTTTATGCCTGGCAATACTTGGCTTATCGGTGGATGAAACGCCACACGACGTGGTGGACGGAGTTGACCGAAGAGGAGAAAAAAGATGGGAAGGAGGGACAGGCATGAACACGATGAAGAATTGGAAGCGACGTTACCGGGACATGGGCACCCTGTTCTGGGTCGTGGTGGTCATACTCTTGCTGGGGGTAACTACGGAAGCTTATTGCGTAGCGGACATCTTCCGCCAGGCGGAGCCGGACAAGGCGTTGGCGGGGATATACGGGCTGAACATCGTGTGCCTGACGTTTATCTGCGTGCAGGTGCTTCGGCTGGATTGCCGCAACCTGCTGACGCGGCGGACGGTGCGTATCTTTATGAGCAGTGGTCTGGCGGTATTGCTTTATATGGTTGCACGCGGCCATCTGGACGATTACATTACGACAACCGCCGCGGTAGACGGCCTGCACGACAGCACGCTGATCTATCTGCTGGGCTTCCTGCTGGTGTTTGTGGGCGAGGTTGTCCGCCGGGCGGTACGGATTAAGGAGGAACAGGATTTAACGATATAATAGGAGGAACGGATGATGAAACTGAAACGATTGATTGAACCGATGACTGAGAAAGACGAGAAGCAAGAACGCGAGTTTGTCATGATGTGCCTGGCCGTGACCTGCGGTGCCGGTACGCTGGCCGAAGCCCTGCGCCTGCTCCTGGCGGTGATGGATTGGCACGAGGGCACGCTGACGGACGGTTGGGTGCTGACGATGCGGAGTATCAACTTGGCGGTGTGCGCCATCTGCTCGTGGCTGACCTTCCTCATCATACGTGAGGTGAAACAACGCCGTGTGTTCACCCGACTGAACGCTCAATATATTACCCTCATCGGTTGTGCGGCCACCTTTGGCGGCATTGCGCAGAACGTGGTGGTCAACTTGGTGTATGAGGACACGGCCAACCATTCGGGCGACATGACTTACCTCGTCCTGGGATTGCTGCTGCTGTTCATCGCCAGCCTGTTCAACATCGGCATCCGCATGAAGGAAGAACAAGAACTTACAATCTGATAAAAACAAGTATGCGTTATGAAGAAGATTAAGATATTGGCATTGCTTGCCGTTGTGATGTTTATTGTACAAGACCTGACGGACATGACCCGTGGCTTCAGCGATGGGTGGCGGGATGCCAAAGAGGGGACGGAGTTTGGTGGCATGCCTTCTACCTTGTTTGTGGTGCGTCCCACCGAGGCTCTTGTGCCGGATACCTTGCAGGGCAGAGTCAGCGGGGTGAAAGTCCCCTTCTGGGCTACCCAAGTAGAAGCCCAAGGAAAGGTGGATCCTTCCGTGGCGATGAAGGTGACGATGCTCGTGCTCATACCCGTCGCCCCGCTGATGTTCTATGGCATCTACTGTCTGATACGGCTGATTGTATCCGTGGTGCGGGGTAGCGTGTTTACCCGGAAGAATGTGCGGCGGATGCGTTTCTTCGTCTATAGTATTATGTTGGCAGGTGTTGTGGCCGAGTTGTTCGGGTGGTTCTCCTACCAGAATGCGGTTGAACACGTCTTGCTGCCGGGCTATGAGCTGGTGTACAGCGGTTTGAAATATGAATGGGTGGCCTACTTCCTGCTGGCCCTCTTCACCGAGATATTCGCCATCGGCGTCAAGCTGAAGGAAGAACAGGATTTAACCATTTAACCGGAGGAGAGCCTATGCCAATCATCGTGAATTTGGATATTATGATGGCCCGCCGCAAGATATCGCTGGGCGAGCTGGCGGAGAAGATAGACCTCACCCCCGCCAACCTCTCCATCCTGAAGACGGGGAAAGCCAAGGCCGTGCGCTTCTCCACACTCGAAGCCATCTGCCGTGTGCTGGACTGCCAGCCGGGGGATTTGCTGGAGTATCGGGAGGAATAATTGCCGCCTGTGTGCTTGTTTATCAAGAAACTATGGTTATCTTTGCATTATGAAAGTAAGAGAAGAAATAGGAAAGTGGTTGATGGATGTCGCTAAGTATGTGGCTACCGCCGTGCTGATAAGTACATTCTTGGGAGAATTTTCTTCCCGTTGGGTTGTTTATCTATTGGGAGGATTGGCCGTAATCGTTTTCTTATGGATGGGCTTGTGGTTTATTGATAAGACGAATCAAGAAAAGAAAGGAGATTGATATGGATACAATATTTGTATTATGCTTTTTAATGGCAATACCTATCGGGTTATTTATCTTTGCTCATACTAAGAAAGGCAAGAAGTTCTTTGATATGTAGAAGGCCGATACAAAGGCCGTTGTAAATAGCGCGCAGCCTGCACGGGTAAAATGGTATCCGTGCAGGCTGCGCGCGTTTGATGAAATCAGTATCGAATGCTATTTCTTCAGATAGAATGCGGAGTTTCCGAAGTCAAACACGGTAGTTGTTCTTTCGAAGAAGTTCACTCCGAAGCATCCTTCTGTGGTCATCTGTGGAAATTGTCGGGTAATGACGAGCGCCTTTCCCATGATACTGATGCCGCATGCTTCGCTTCGTTCGGTGGAGATAGCGTCGCCTATGAGTCTGCCTTTTCTGTTGTACACTTGCCGTACTTTGATGTCCGGATTGTTGTCGATGAACTTTTGGACATCCTTGCTTTGGTGGAACAGATACAGGAATTCCGGATTGCCCAAATCTATATTGAAGTTTCCCGCCAACGTTCTTTCTTCTCCCTTGATGGTGAGGTTGAGGTCCGTTTCGATGGCAGGCATGTCTTCATAACTTTTAAAGTTCATTTTTTCTTTCTTGTAGCCTTTCCTTTCTTTTCTCCATTCTTTCTGGCTGAGCATGCGCATCTGTTTGTTTCGCAAGTCCAGTTTGATGAGTTGCCGGCGGTCGTCATTGTCGTTATAAAGATACTGGATGGGTACGGCGACTTCCCAAGCCGATTTGTAGTTGGGGATGATTAGGATTTCCCCTTCATAGAAACTGTGTTTGCCAAGCCGCACGACATCTTTTGTCCGGTGTGAAACGATATATTCCGTGCCTCCCAGATTCATCTTTTTCCCCTTCTTATAAGCGCGCAGTTTAAAGTCGAATATTTCTTGATGTTCAAAAGCAAAGAGGGAATCTATCAGCAGGGCGTGAATGCCGGATTCCACGAGTACGGTGGCGGGCACCGTGTAGTTAAGTTCCGTCTGGAAGAGGTAGTGCCCTTCCGTTTTGGTCAGTTGGAATACATCGCCGCCTTGTTCTTGGGCATTGGCGGAGAAGCCCAAGGACGAGGCGAGAAACAGGAATGAGAGAATATGTCTTTTCATGGATGTGTTTTTTAGGGTTATTGTTGCTCCTTCGCCTTGTAGGCCAGCGCATACATCTGCATCTGCTTCACCATGGAGAGCAGGCCGTTGCTACGGGTAGGCGAAAGGTGATCCTTCAGGCCGATGCGGTCGATGAAGTAGAGGTCGGCACCAAGTATCTCGTCGGGTGTGTGGCCGGAGAGGACTTTGATGAGCAGGGCGATGATGCCTTTCACAATCAGGGCGTCGCTTTCCGCCTGGAAGATGAGTTTGCCGTCCCGCTCGTCGGCTTGCAGCCACACGCGGCTTTGGCAGCCTTCTATCAGGTTCTGGTCCGTCTTATACTTTTCGTCAAGGGGTTGCTGTTCGTTGCCCAGGTCGATGAGCAACTGGTAGCGGTCCATCCAGTCGTCGAAGTCGCTGAATTCAGCGATGACTTCGTCTTGCATTTCGTTAATGGTCATATGTTCATTTACTATTTGACAATTTACAATTTACTATTTTCTCATGTTCACTTTTCGTTATAAATCACTTCCAATACCGTCTGTCCTACGGCGGTCAGTGTGTTCTTGTCTATCACGTCCATCGTGTCGCCCGTAGTGTGCCAGAAGTCGCCGAAGCCCGTGTCGCAGGTAGGGTCGTAGTTGATGATATCCACGCAGGGTATCTTGCGCAGGTTGTAGACGTAGACGTGGTCGTCCGTCACTTCGCTTCCGTCTGCTTTGGGGAAGAAAGAACCGAAGCCCAAGCGGTGGGCGGCGTCCCATATCTTCTCCACTTGTCTCTCGGCTGTGCGCACGGAGAAACCTTCCTGATAGAACGTGGCGTTTTTGCCTCCCACCATGTCCAGCAGGATGCCATAGCGGGCGTTGTAGTTGTCCACGTGGGGCACGCGTCCCCAGTATTGCGAGCCAAGGCACCAAGTGTCCGGTTTGTAGTCACCCTTGTAGAAGTAGGGCGTGCCGTAGTCCTCGGCGTCGAAGAAGATAATGTCTATCCCGATGGCGGGTGCCTGTTGCTGCAACTGACGGGCAATTTCCAGCAAGACGCCCACGCCGCTGGCGCCGTCGTTTACTCCGAGTATCGGCGTGCGGTGTTTCTTTTTGTCGGCATCCTGGTCGGCAAAGGGACGGCTGTCCCAATGGGCGCAGAGCAGAACGCGGCGTTTGCTTTCCGGATTATAAGCGCCGATGATGTTGCGTGCCTTCAGGATGGTGTTGTCATAGGCGATGAGGTCGGCATACTGATTGTAGACTTTGGCGCCGAATTTCTCTAACTGGCCTGCCAGGTAATCGCCGCAAGCTTTGTGGGCGTCCGTGTTGGGAACACGGGGACCGAAGTCGGCCTGCGCCTGGATGTATTGGTAGGCACTGTCCGCATTGAATGCCGGCACGCTGACGGTTTGCTCCGATGAGGCGGGCGTGTTCGCCGATTTCGTCTCAGCGTTAGTCTTGTTGCCGCAAGCTACGGTGATAGTCATGGCCAGTGTGAACAGAGGAATAAGGGAATACTTCGTTTTATTCATTGTACAAGTTATATATATATATTATGGTATATCAAATGTCAGTTTCACTTCTTTCTTGCCTACCTCCAGCCGGACGGGTGCTCCGTTGACGAGCGGCAGGTTGCGTGTGACGTGTCCCACGGGGAAGTTGAAGCAGACGGGATAGTCATAGTCCTTCACCAAGTCGGCCAAGGCGCCATACAACTCTTTGCCCAATTGCTTCTTCTCCTCATATTCGGTGAATTGTCCTATGATAAGACCTGATAGACGCTCCAGTACGCCACCCAAACGGAGATTGTACATCATGCGTTCGATGGCATGCGGCCGTTCGCCCACATCTTCCAGGAAGAGCACCGTACCTTCGGCAGGAATGTCGTAGGGCGTGCCGCGCAGGCCATAGGACACGGCGAAGTTGCCTCCGCGCAACGTCCCTTCCGCCGTGCCCCGTCGGTTCAGTTTATGAGGTTCGCACGCATAGCCGTGCGATGTGTCGGGAGCAAAGAAAGCGCCTGTCAGCATGTCGCGCAAGGCCAGTGTGCAGAAGTCGTCTTCCGGTTCTACGGTCAGGTGGCGTGCCATGGGAGCGTGGAGGGAAGCAAATCCTTCGCGTTGCCACAGACAATGCAAAGCGGTGATGTCGCTAAAGCCAATCATCCACTTGGGAGACTCACGGAAGCGTTCAAAGTTGAGTTTGTCCACTAAGTGAACCGCTCCATATCCTCCCCGGCTGCACAGGATGGCACGTGCATCCGCATCATCCATTGCCTCCTGCAAGTCGCTTAGCCGTTGGCGGATGCTGCCCGCATAGAGTCCGCTCGACCCTGCGGCATGTTTCGCCAGTGCCGGCTTGAGTCCCCACGCCTTCAGCCGTGCGACCGCTCCTTTCAGGAAATGCTTGTCTATCTTGCCCGATGGCGAAACAATGATGACTTTGTCGCCTTCGTGCAGATAGGGTGGAAATATGAGTCTGTCTGATGTCATGGTTTAACTATTTCCCGCAAATGTACGCATTTTGCGGGAAATAGAAAAACTTTTATCATTCCCATTTACATCTTGTTCATTTCAACGTGGCGATGACCAATACAGGGTTGTCCTCTTTTTCTATCATTGTCTCCAGCAGGACTAACATGACTTTTCGTTTCATATTTGCTAATCAATGACCATACCCTGCCCCTTTACATCGGCATCGTGCGAGCCACTTTTTGTATGTATCAAGAGAACGCCATTCTTCCCTTTCTCACCATATATTTCTACCGCCTTTTTAACTTTCACTACAGAAACAGACGCGATATCATCCGAATTTACATCTTTCAAATCTGTCTCCTTGCCATCGACAAAGATTAGAGCCTTCTTTGCATCAACTCCTACCATAGTGCTATCCGATTTACCTTCCGCCGCACCGGCATCACCTTTCGGCGCATTGCTTGACGAACCTTTTGGGTCGAGTTTGAACAAGACCGGCACCGTGTACTTCACCGCCACGGGCTTGCCATCCTGCATACCCGGCTTCCAGCGGGGCATGGCGTTTATCACACGGAGAGCCTCGGCGTCCATCAAGGGGTCTATCTTACGGATGACTTCCATATCGCTGAAGCTACCGTCCTTGTTTACCACGAACTGCACCACCACACGGCCTTGTGTGCCCTTGGCCCTCAACTCTTCGGGATAGCGCAGGTTGTTCTTCATGAACTCCATCATTGCCTGTACGCCGCCGGGGAATTCGGGCATCACGTCCACAACTCGATAAATGCTATCCTTCGCATTGATTTGCGTCCGGTTTGCTTGCAGGGTTTCCACTAAATTACTAACTTTGGCACCTGAAATCTCTTTCGTTACTTCGGAGACTTCGGGACGGGCAAAGGCGGTCATTGTCAACGCCGCCAGCGGGAGTACGTAAGCGTACTTCATCCGTGCCCACGGATTGGATTTTGGTTTCATCATCATAGCGATACGTTTTTTAAGTGAACTGTGATTCAAGCTGTTGGCCATAGAGTAGAGCCTTGTGCCAACAGCTTTCTTTATTAATAATAGTTGATATTCCTTCGCATTGACCCCTTCGCGCAATACGGCGTCGTCGGCTTCATACTCGTGTACGCTCTGCAACTCGCGCTTCAAGAGCCACGCCGCGGGGTTAAACCACTGCACGAAGCAGCAGAGGTCGGCCAACAGCACGTCCCACGAGTGCCCTAAACGGATGTGCGCCCGCTCGTGGATAAGAATCTCGCGCCCGTTCTCCTCCAAGTCCTGACGTGAAATGACAATGAAGCGCATCCAGCTGAACGGTGCTATGTCCTGACGGTGCACCACCAACTTGATGCCCTTTCCGCCTTGCGGCAGATAATCTTCCACCCGCTCGAACCGGCCCGAACGGAGCAACACCGCCAGCCGTCCCAACGACCAAAGGTTGCGCACGAGGAAGAAAACGACACCTACACCATAGATTATAAGCAATGCATGCAACCAAAGGGCCGTGCCGGACTGCTCCACATAAACCGCCTCGGATACATCAGCCGATATCAGTATCTGCTCCAACGCGCGGACAGGTTGCTGGATGGGTACAGCCCGCTTCACGCTGACTTCCACCAAAGGCAACACAAGGGAAAACGCCAGCACACCCAACAGAGCCAACCGATTGAAGCGATGGAACGTCTCGCGGCTCAGCAACCACTTGTAGAAGAGGTAAAAAGCCACGAGGCAAACGGCGGATTTCAATATGTAAACTATAAATGTTCCCACGGCGATTATTTTAAATTGGCTATAACCAACGTTTGATTGCTATCTTCATTCATTTCCCGCAATACCTTCAGGTATTCTTCTTTTTGCGTCGCGTTCAGAGCTTCCGATGTCTCTATGTTCTTTATTCTCTCGGCAATCGCTTCCGGTTCAGGGTTTATCACCTCTACCCAACAACCTGCCGAGCGATAATCCATTTGAAAGTATCCTCCACAAATATCATTGCTGAAAGCGTCCGGTATGCCGTTCATAAAACCGATATAAGGTTGGCTGAACCAAGGTAGTTTTCGTTCTACCAATTTACCTTGGCGTACCGCCCGCCGAACCGTACCATCTTTCTTGTTGTACGCATAATGATAGATTTCCTCTCCCTTATTGGCTTTTAAATAGATATAGTCCTTACTTTGGTAATAATTCCGAATCGTGAAATAGTTAAAAGTTTTACGCGGCTTAATCCATAAATGAATTTCTCCGTAATCACCTTTCGGATAATCAGAAGTAATC
Source organism: uncultured Bacteroides sp. (assembly GCA_949300425.1). Classification (GTDB taxonomy): domain Bacteria; phylum Bacteroidota; class Bacteroidia; order Bacteroidales; family Bacteroidaceae; genus Bacteroides. The sequence continues at coordinate 3,291 of CASGED010000119.1, read as the reverse complement.
GCATATTGAACAACAAAATCTTTCCGTTCCGTGTCATATTGATAAATGCTGTCCGTGTCCGGATACTTTAAAGTAAGCTCTTGGTTGTATTTATCAATCTGCATATCCGCTGTAGCCGACCAATAATTTACTGCTTCATACGATTCCGGTTTAGAGCGATGTTCTACTATCTCTCCTTCGCGTCCTATAAAGGAGGGATTTTTCCATAATTTTATGTACCTGAAACTGTCATCAGCCAAAGCGATTGACCATAAGGAGTCTTTCGGATGGTTAATGGGTCGGACAATAGGAAGATTTTGAAAAATAAATGTTTGCTGCTGATAGTTCACAAACTGAGTTCCGGCACCATTAGTTAGCTTATCTATCATTAAAGGTGTTCTTCTCCCTATATAATTCCCCTCATAATCATATACCTTCACTCCGGATATGGTAGAGATTACAGTCACTTCCTTCTTTTCATCATCTACAACAAATTCCCATAATTGCGTATATTCTTCCGGGCCTTGCCCTATTTTTCCGACCTTATTTAAAAACTTACCGGAACGGGAAAAACGAAAGATGGCTTGGTCTTTATAGTTTTTTACCCATATATCTGATGCAGTGACTTGCAAATCACTTATATCACTCAAGATAGATGCATCGGTCACCTCTAAAGGAACAATATCAACGGTTTGAACCGCATCGCTCAATGGAAGCGATTGCACTTTTCGGACATTGTCTTCTGACAAATTGATTGTCGGAATAGATTCCGCCAAAGCAACTTGTTGTTTCGCTCCTTTGCTTCCGCACCCCACCAATATGCCACATATTAGCAAGATAGAAATTGTAATTTTCAATTTCATAAATGATTCATTACTTAATGATTAAAACACGTCATCATCCCTCCTCCACTTGCTTAATAAGCTGCTTCAGTTCGTCCAGCGAGATGTCCTCTTCCTGCACCAGCGAAGACACGGCACTCAGATACGAGTTATTGAAATACTTGCCGATGACGCTCCGCAACGTGCGCCGGCTGAAGTCCTCACGGCTCACCGTAGCGTAATATTGATAGGTGTTGCCATACGCCTTGTGCGCCACGTAGCCCTTCTCCTCCAGTCCGCGGACAATGGTGGACAAGGTATTAAAATGTGGCTTCGGGTCGTCGTAAAGAGCGCGTATTTCCTTCACGAACAAGGGACCTTTTTCCCAAAAACACCCCATAATTTCTTCTTCTTTGGCGGTCAATCCTTTCATACTTCCTCCTTTTTTCTGCAAATAACGAAATAATTTAGTTCAAAAACTAATTTTCTTAGTTAAATAGAACTAAAAAGAATAGTTTAACCTACGGGCAGATACCTATGTGTACAATCTATTTACCATTTCATTCCGCTACGGAAAGCCAAATTAGGGTCCATTTTGGGTCCAGGGTCCACTATGGCCCCTTCACCGAGAGCAGATAAACATCAAAAATCAGTATATATTTAGTTATCAACTACTTACAAAAATACACAACCAAACAGGGGCACGAACTTCTTTTCCAATACAACATTAGGATATGAGCCATCGGGGAAAACTGATTGTTCGATATTTTAACCAATTCGGATTAAGTGAGGAATAAAAAGCCGACTCCTTCTCCACACTATCGGCATTTAAAGAGAAAGCAGTTTTCATTTAAGGGTATGAAGCGTTTTATTAAATGAGACGGGAGAGGGCTTTAAATGATAATTTATCTGTTAAATGAAGAATGATGAATGAAGAACGAAGAATTATAGTATTCAACTCCCCTCCTTCCGGAAGGAGGGGTGCCCAACGGGCGGGGTGGTAGGAAAGGAATGGTTCGACCTATTTATAATAATGATAAGAATAGGAGTCGCTTACGCGGCATATTTCTCCTACCACCTCCCCCTGCGGGGACTCCTCCTTCCGGAAGGAGGAGAATTAAGTTACAAATTCTTCATTCATCATTCTTAATTCTTCATTCAAGCGCGCTTGCGCGCGCTAAATTCCCATTTAACTTCAGCACTTGACGGCCATAAACAAAAGAAAGATATATACATTTCAATCTCTTTTCGCCCTCTCTCCGCCACGGAAAAAGGTCCATAGTGGACCCTGGACCCAAAATGGACCCTAAAAACGATATTCCGAGCAAAAGGAATCTTTTTAAAACAGTGATTATCAATATAATGCAATTACGCACATCCAACAGACAAGAAGCAGTGACTCACGAGGGAACAAACGGATGCGGACGGATGCCAACCGGAAGAAATATAGTTATAAATTCATACATTTAGCAATCCGTTCGTACACCCGCGGATGGAGGAAATAACGGATGTCCTTCCCTTCCGCCAAGGCTTGACGGATGAAGGTGGAACTGATTTCAAAAACAGGAGATTGCACCAAACGCACCCGGGGAGGAAGCGTCGAGGCGTCTACCGGATAGCCGGGACGAGGATAAACAAGGATGGGATTCTCAGCCATCAGGCGTTCGGACTGATACCAACGGGGGAAGGAAAGCCAGTTGTCCGAACCGATAATGAGATGGAAAGTGCAGGCGGGATAAGCCTCTTTCAACTTCTCGAAAGTATGGATGGTATAGGAGGGTTGGGGAAGGCGGAACTCGAAGTCGGAAGCCCGAAACTTGGGATAACCCTCTACGGCCAGCCGCACCAACTCCAGCCGAAGCTCGTCGGGCATCAGGTCCTGCCCCACCTTGAACGGGTTGCGGGGCGTGACAAGAAACCACAGCTCATCCAGCCCCTCGAACTCGCACAGGTAATTGGCCAGCGCCAAGTGCCCGATGTGGATGGGGTTGAACGACCCGCTGAAGATACCTACGTCCATACTTTTCTCTACCTATTTTTCTATTTTCTTCCCGCGCAGGGCCTGCCAAGCTGTGACGGCGTTGAACAAACAGATAACCAACACCAGCAACATGCATATCCCGATGGTCATGTCATCGTAATAGAAATGAACCGCACTTATGACCACCGAGCATACCGCAAGGATGGAGTTGATGATGAGCAGGGCTTTGTTCAGCTTAGGATTGTTGTTGCGCGGAGCCAATTGGTTCTTGAGTCCGCCGTTTTCGTATTTCATCATAATGCTAAATGATAATTTATCGGGGGGAACCACAGATAACACAGATAGTACGGATTTACACGGATTTTAAGGCATCTGTCATGTCGAGCTTGTCGAGACATCTCACGTAGTGCATGAGGAGGTCTTACATGAGACCCTTCGACTACGCTCAGGGTGACAGATACATCTGTGCTCATCTCGTTTAATCCGTGTTCATCAGTGGTTTAAATTCCC
>CASGED010000118.1 GCA_949300425.1 uncultured Bacteroides sp. | reverse complement strand
CGCCTGAGCCGAACGGATATTTGCACATCGGACACGCCAAGGCCATCTGCCTGGACTTCGGCATCGCCGCCGCCCACGGGGGCGTGTGCAACCTGCGCTTCGACGACACCAACCCGACGAAGGAAGACGTGGAGTATGTGGAGGCCATCAAGGAGGACATCCAGTGGCTGGGCTACCAGTGGGGCAACGAATACTATGCCTCGGACTACTTCCAGCAATTGTGGGACTTCGCCATCCGCCTCATCAAGGAAGGCAAGGCCTACGTGGACGAACAGACCTCCGAGCAGATTGCCGCCCAGAAAGGCACCCCCACCCAGCCGGGCGTGGAAAGCCCCTACCGCAACCGCCCCATCGAAGAGAACCTGGAGCTTTTCCAGAAGATGAACACGGGCGAGATAGCGGAAGGCGCCATGGTGCTCCGCGCCAAGATTGACATGGCCAACCCCAACATGCACTTCCGCGACCCCATCATCTACCGCATCGTGAACCATCCGCACCACCGCACGGGCACGAAGTGGAAAGCCTACCCGATGTACGACTTCGCCCACGGGCAAAGCGACTTCTTCGAGGGCGTGACCCACTCGCTCTGCACGCTGGAGTTCGTAGTACACCGCCCGCTCTACGACCTCTTTGTCGACTGGCTGAAAGAAGGCAAGGACCTGGACGACAACCGTCCGCGCCAGTACGAGTTCAACAAGCTGAACCTGAGCTACACGCTGATGAGCAAGCGTAACCTGCTCACGCTGGTCAAGGAAGGCCTGGTGAACGGATGGGACGACCCCCGTATGCCGACCCTCTGCGGTTTCCGCCGCCGCGGCTACTCGCCGGAGTCCATCCACAAGTTCATAGACAAGATTGGCTACACCACGTATGACGCCCTCAACGAGTTCGCCCTGCTGGAGAGCGCCGTGCGCGAGGACCTCAACGAGCGCGCCACCCGCATATCGGCCGTGCTCGACCCGGTGAAGCTTGTCATCACCAACTATCCCGAAGGCCAGGTGGAAGAACTGGAAGCCGTCAACAACCCCGAACGCCCCGAAGAAGGCACGCACCCCATCGAGTTCAGCCGCGAGCTGTGGATGGAGCGCGACGACTTCATGGAGGTGGCTCCCAAGAAATACTTCCGCATGACGCCCGGACAGGAAGTGCGCCTGAAGAACGCCTACATCGTGAAGTGTACGGGCTGCAAGAAGAACGAAGCGGGCGAAGTAACAGAAGTATATTGCGAATACGACCCCGACAGCAAGAGCGGTATGCCGGGAGCCAACCGCAAGGTGAAAGGGACGCTGCACTGGGTAAGCTGCGCGCATTGCCTCGAAGCCGAAGTACGCCTGTACGACCGTCTCTGGAAGGTGGAGAACCCACGCGACGAACTGGCCGCCATCCGCGAAGCCAAGAACTGCGACGCCCTGACGGCCATGAAGGAAATCATCAACCCCGATTCGCTGAAGGTACTCCCCTGCTGTTACATCGAGAAGTTCGCCGCCGGCATGAAGCCGCTGACCTACCTCCAGTTCCAACGCATCGGCTACTTCAACGTGGACAAGGACTCTACGCCGGAGAAGATGGTATTCAACCGCACGGTAGGCCTGAAGGACACGTGGGGAAAGATTAACAAATAATGAAATATGAAGAATTAAGAATGATGAATCGGGACACTCCCGCATACCCTCATTCTTAATTCTTCAGTTTTTAATTCTTAATTCTTCAGTTAACAATGACAAACAACAAGAAGCTGCAATCTGACAGTGACCGGCAACTAATAGAAATGGCCGAGAGCTACGAAGCGGCCAAAGCCGAAAACCGACACTTCTATTTAGACCCGGAAGACTTTGCCGACCTGGCCGAATGGTACTCACGCCGCAATAACTTCGCGAAAGCCGAAGAAGTCGTGCAGTACGGCCTGAGCATACATCCCGGCAACACCAGCCTGCTGATAGAGTCAGCTTACGAGCACCTGGACAGGGCGGACCGGGAAGGAGCCAGGGAAATCCTCGGACAGATAGAGGAAGAAGGGGACGACGTGACCATACTGCGCGCCAGGATGCTGATAGAGTTCAACCGCCCGGACGACGCCGAACTGGAGCTTGAGACATTGGAAAACAAGTACAGCCCAAACAACATCATCGACGTGGCCTACATGTACATCGAGACCGGTTCTCCGGAGAAAGCGGGCGAATGGCTGGAACACTGGCGATGGAACACGGACAGCACAGAGTACTGCGCCCTCATGGCCGACTATCACACGGCCTTAAACAACTTCAAAGAGGCCATCGGCTACTTCAACAAACTGATAGACCTTAACCCTTATTCGACCTCATACTGGTATGGATTGGGACGCTGCCACTTCGCGCTCAAGCAATATGACAAAGCCATTGACGCCTGCGACTATGCCCTGGTGGCCGACGACGAGTACGGCGAAGCCTACATGCTGAAAGGCTACGCCTACTCCATGCTGAACAACAACAAGAAAGCTCAGGAGAACTACGAAAAAGCCATCCAATACAACGCGATGTCACCCTCGCTGATGCACGTCATGATGGGCATCAACAAGCTGGAGACGTGCGAATGGGCGGAAGCCTACGAGCACCTGAACAAGGTGATAAAATGCGACGAAATCAATCACCTGCCGGGATTTAATTCATCCATCTACACCGATGCCGCCCTCTGCCTGAAGTATTTGGGCACTGAAAAGTTTGCGCCCCTCATCCACCAATATTGCGACAAAGCCCTGGAGATAGATCGCTTCAACCTGGATGCCTACCTCCTGAAAGGACTGGCCGACATCGCACAAGGAAATGAGAAACAAGGCATCGACACTTGGGAAGAAGCGGCCCGGCTCATGCCTTACGGCGACACCTGGATGGCCATCTCATACTACGGGATGGAGGCGGGCTTATTCGACTACTCGCTGAAAGCGGTGCTGAAGGTGAAAGAACTGGATCCCGCGTATCCCGACTTGAACGAACGCCTGACACTCGCCTACCTCTTGGTGAAGGACGCCGCCCACGCCGACTATTACAACCAACTCTGCCCCAACCCGCTTCCGCAAAACATCATGGACGAAATCCACCGGATGATGCAGCATTACGACAACAACGATTGCATCCAATTGCTGAAAGAATATTTAAAAGACTACGGGGAGGCTTATAATCCGACTGTTTAAGATATACCCATTATGGAAAGAAAAGCCAAAGACTACGCATTTATTACCCTTAAAGGCATAGGCATGGGCGCGGCCGACGTCGTCCCCGGAGTGTCAGGGGGCACCATCGCGTTCATCGTAGGCATCTACGACGAACTGATAGAAACCATCAAAAGCTTCAACCTCAAAAGCGCGCGCCTGTTCTTCAGCGGACATTGGGCGCAATTCTGGCGAAGCGTCAACGGAAACTTCCTGTTCTCCCTGCTGTTGGGCATCGGCATCAGTATCTTCTCATTAGCCAAAGTCATCACCTGGCTGCTGACCGATTATCCGGTATTGGTGTGGGCTTTCTTCTTCGGCCTCGTGCTGGCCTCCACCTGGTTTGTAGGCAAGGACATCAAGGAGTGGAACTGGAAGACCATCCCCGCCTTCATCGCGGGAGCCGTCGTCGCCTTCTACATCACCATCGCCACGCCCGCCGAGACGTCCACTCATCCGCTGTTCATCTTCCTGTGCGGAGCCATCGCCATCTGCGCCATGATTCTGCCGGGCATCTCAGGCAGCTTCATCCTGGTGTTGCTGGGCAAGTATTTCTACATCATGGAAGCGGTGAAGACATTGGACTTCGGCATCCTGCTGCTGTTTGCCGCAGGCGCCTTCATCGGCATCACCGGCTTCTCGCACCTGTTGTCCTACGCCCTGCGCCACTTCCGCAACATCACGCTCGCCACGCTGACAGGCTTCATGCTCGGCTCGCTCAACAAGGTGTGGCCGTGGAAGGAGATTGCCGACAACTCGCACGGCATGCCCATAGAGACCAACACCCTGCCGGACTCCTATATCATCGAAGCCGCGGCGCTGATGCTGGCAGGCTTTCTGCTGGTGTATTTCTTAGAGAAGTTGTCAGCACGAAAGTCGTGACATTAAGTCCGGTCCTCTGCCAAATTGTCTTCCCCTCCGAAGGCCTCCGGCGGAGGCAGATGGCTAACAAAGTTTGCGCAAATTTAAAAACAGGCCCCACTGATTTAAAACTCTTTTCATCGGTTTAAAAACGTCCTTTGGCACCTGCCAACTTGTCCGGACGGCACGGCATTTGCAAATCCTATGGCGAACGACGAAGCCGGAAGGCGGAGGAGTTCAGAAAGAAATTGATAATAAAAACAACTTAAAAAAATAGGAGATTACAACTATGACACCGATGAGAAAGTACAACAATCAGAATTGGTTACCGAGTATCTTTAACGATTTCTTCGACAACGACTGGATGGTTAGAACCAACGCTACGGCGCCTGCCATCAACGTGATTGAGAACGAGAACGACTACAAGGTAGAGGTTGCCGCTCCGGGCATGACCAAGGAAGACTTCAACGTTCATCTGGGCGAAGACAACGAATTGGTCATCACCATGGAGAAGAAGAACGAAACGAAGGACGAGGGCAACAAGAAGTACTTGCGCCGCGAGTTCTCATACAGCAAGTTCGAACAGGCTTTTGTCCTGCCTGACGATGTCGAGAAAGACAAAATCAGCGCAAACGTCACGGACGGCGTGCTGACCATCGAATTGCCGAAACGCACACCCGAAGAGAAAGCCAAGGCAAGCCGGGTAATCGAAATCCATTAATCCCTTTTACTTCATAGTAAAATGACGCAAGGCCGTTCTTCCCGCCAAGGGAGGGACGGCCTTCTTCGTTCTTCAGCTTCACGCCCGCCGCGCCGGGTGAAATCCCGCTACCTCATCTCATTCCGCGCGCTTTGTAAACGCGTTCCTTGGCGTCGTTAATCTCCTGCAGCTTCTCCTCGGCAGCCCGGCGGATGTCCTCGCCCAGGGTGGCCACCTTGTCGGGATGGTGTTTCAACGCCAAGCGGCGATAGGCGGCACGCACTTCGGCATCGGTGGCTTCGGGCGATACTTCCAGTACCTTGTAGGCATCCTCCAGCGAGTTGCCCCGCAGGTTGAGCATAGACTCCACTTCCTTGTCCGACAGCCCCATGGAACGGGCCACTTCCTTCAGCGCGTCAATCTCGGCCTGACACACGTTGCCGTCGCTCTGCGCTATCTTCGCCAGGAAGTCCAGCATCTGCAGGCGTTGCTCGTAGGTCAGGTTGGCGGCAATCTGCGCCCCGCACTCGTGGATGGTGTTGCGAAAAGCCGCCGGATTGGCGCGCTCCATCTGCTTGCGCTGCTCGAAGAGGTTCAGCAATATCTGCTCGCCCTCGCTCACCGCCGCTTCGCCGAAGTTGGCGCGCAAGAACCGCCGCACGAACTCCATCTCGCTGTGCATGATGCGTCCGTCGGCCCGGATGATGTACGACGCCATGACGAGCATCGAGAACAGGAAGCTGTTGCGCTGCCCCGCATAAGGGTCGTAAGCGTCGCCATAACTTCCGCCTCCCGCAGTGCCGCCCGCGTCCGAAGCTTTCTCCAACAACGACCCTATCGCATACCCGGCCAAAGCCCCCAACGGTCCCATCGCCATAAAACCGACGATGCCTCCTATCCATTTCCCGAATCCCATATTGTCTTCAATTTTTGTTTAACAGAAATGCAAAGAAACATATTTTCCGCCTCTCCGCCGCACAAGCGGGAAAGATTTAATCTACTTTCACACCGGAGAGAGGCCGGAATAAGGTTTAATGTGCCGACCCGGCAGATTAAACCTTATCGAGCGGCAGATTAAAGGGGAACGGACGGCAGATTAAACCTTATTTCGGGGCAGGGACGGCTCAGTAACTTATCTTCACGCCGGCAAAATAGGAACGGGGCATGCCGGGACCGTAGATGTAGCCCGAATCGCGCAGCTTGCCCTGGTCGAAATCCTTCTGGTAAGCGTTGAACAGGTTCTGCACGCCGAGGCTGAGCTGAAGCGTGATGTCTTTATACAGCGCGAAGTCATACGACGCCTTGAGGTTCATTTCCCAAAAATCGCGGGTCGTCTCGGCACGGTCCTTTTCGATGTAGCCTGAGCGGTGCTCCACCAGCATGCTGCCCGTGTACGTGCCCGACAGGGCGACGGTCAACGCTTTCAGAGGGTTATAGGTCAGCGTCATGTAGCCATACGTGTCGGGCGTGCGGAAGATGCGTTTCTCCATGGGTACGGTCTCGTCGTCGCTCCATCGGCGAGCCTCCTTGTATTCAGCCTTTTGCAGCGTGACGCCCGCCTGCAGCTGAAGCGTATTGAGCCATGCCAGCCGTCCCTCCAGCGTCAGCCCGTAGACGCGGGCGCCGCTCTCGTTGTAGCGTTCGTTCTTCAGGATGCCGTTTTCGGCGCCCATCTCGCGCAAGGCGAAAACGTCGGAGAGGTCCGTAAAGAATCCTTCCACCAGCAGATTGCCTTGCAGGGCGCCCCAGCGGCGATACATGTCCGCCGACAGGCTGACGCTGCGCGATTTCTCCTCGCGCAAGTCCTCGGCCAGCTGAATCATGGACACGTTGCCGCCCACGTTTTCGATGTGCAAGTCTTCGTCAAACGCCTGCGGGGCACGGAAGCCCACCGAATAACTGGCACGCAGGTTGATGTTCTCCGTCGGATTGAAACGCAGGTTGACGCGCGGACTGAAGATGACGTGGTCTATCAGGTTGTGCTTGTCCAGCCGGCCTCCGACAAGGAAGCTCCACCGCTCGTTCTTCCATTCGTTCTGGAAGAAAGCTCCGGCGATGCGCACCGTCTGGTCGATATAGCGGTTGTAGCCCCACATGTTGTCGTGCATGGCGTCCTCGTTGTACTCTATGCCTCCCGTCAGGTCGGCAGGCAGGAAGAGGCAACGGTCGAAGTGGTAGACGTACTGCGTGCCTACGACCCACGTCAGGTCCTTGGTCGAGCCGTAAGCGTCGAGCGAGTGGTCGCCTCCGTAGTAGCTGTCGCGGTCGATGTGCTGCACGGAGGCATAGACGTTAAGGCGGTGCTTCTCGTCGGGCGAGAAGTAGTCGAACTTCACGCTTCCGCTATTGATGCTGTGCTGGGTCTGCTCGGTGATGTCGGTCTCGTGCGGCGGCAGGTCGAGCAGGTTCCCGCCCCGCCGGAATTCCTGCAAGTGGTGGTACTCAAAGGTGAGTTTGCTGTAGGTGCCGGTTTTGAGGAACGAGCGGAAGCCTATGGTCTGATTATGAAGTTTGGGCAACTCCGTGAATCCGTCCCCGTCGTAATCGAGGGCGCTCCGCTCGCGGTTCTGCCCGAAGACGTAGATGCCGGCCTTATGGTTGTCCGTCACCAGGGAAGCGTTCATCGTCGTGTTGTTGTCAAACGTCGAAAGCCCGTCGACGCCGGTAATGGTATGTCCCAGCTGGGCGGAGTTGCGCAGGGGCTCTTTGGTAATGATGTTGATGGTGCCCGCAATGGCCGACGCGCCAAACAAGGCCGACCCTCCCCCGCGCATCACCTCCACCCGCTCTATCATGTTGGCGGGTATCTGCTCCAGCCCGTACACGCCCGCCAAGGCGCTGAACACGGGGCGCGAGTCTATCAGAATCTGCGTATAAGGGCCGTCAAGCCCGTTGATACGTACTTGCTGGAAGCCGCAGTTCTGACAATTGTTCTCCACCCGCACGCCCGGCTGGAAGTTCAGTCCCTGCGCCAAGGTAGTGGAGTTGGTCTGCTCGAACACCTTGAAGTCCATCACGTTGACCAACGTAGGCGCCGTGCGGCGGGTCGTCTCGCTGCGGTTGGCGGTCACCACCACCCCGTCCAACGCCACGAGGTCCTCTTCCAGCTCAAAGTTTTCTTCCAGCGTGACGCCTTTACGCAACACGACGTCGCGCGTCACGGTTTTGTAGCCCACGGCGCTGACCTGCAAGACGAACTCCCCTTCGGGCAGATTCTTCAGGAAATAGTGCCCCGTCGGGTCGGTCAGCGTACCGATGGTCGTCCCCTTCAGCGAAACGGTAATATAAGAGAGGTGTTCTTGGGAATGTTTGTCCAATACATGTCCCACAATGTTGGCGTCCGAAGACTTCAGTTCTTCGGCAAAAACTGTGGCAGGCAGCCATGCGCACAGCACCGCCGCCACAAGAAAGATATAATTTTTCATGTGTCTTCAGTTATAATTAAAAGTGTGATAAATTGTGATACCGTTCTCTCAGAAGACACGGCAAGGCGGGGCACGCAGGCGGACACCGTCCCCTGCCTGCGGCAAAGAAAGGCTCACCGTACGCGGAACGGCCAGCACGCCCAACAGGAAGAAGAAACACCGGACGACAGGCCCCGGTTCGGGAAGCGAAGAAGCCGCGTAGTGGCCCAGGTAAAAAATGGTTTCGGCCTCGGCCTGCGTGTGTTGGTGGTCCGCTTTAAAGGGATGCGAATGCACCATGATGACCCCGTTCACCACATGCGAGTGGGCGAACAGCGTGATTCCTCCCCAGTACATCAAGAACAACAGAGGGAGGACATACCTCATTATGCGGCGCATTCTTTCCAATAATGAACGGCGTTACAGTTTTTCCGGGCGCAAAGATAGGGGTATTTTTGATTGCAGGCAAACTTATTCCGGAAAAGGACATGCCTTCGCGGCTGGATTTTCCTGTATATTTCCCGTATAAAGCTGTTACAATGGTTGCAAAGACAGCTTGCTGTCCCGCGATTCACCAATTTCCATCCGTCAGGAAATCGGCAATATGCCGGTGCCTTACCCCTTCGATATTGTCCTGCCAGACATCATCCATGCTCACGACGTATTTAGGGTAATGGTCGCTGATGGCAAGCAAAGGGGCAAATTCGCGCTCAACCGTTGCGTCCGATTCCATCCGATAAGTTACCTGAACATAAATCTTTTCGTCCTTGCGGATACCCACGAAATCGACTTCACGATTGTCCTGCTTACCAATGAACGTGTCATATCCGCGACGCTTCATTTCCCAATAGACTATGTTTTCCAATGCGCCTGAAATCATCCGGTCTTTATAACCCATCACGGCATAAACCAGCGACAAGTCGCTGACGAAATACTTCTCGTTGGTCTGCAACTGTTCTTTCCCCTTGATGTCGTAACGGGGCACACGCTGGATGATGAACGCGCCTTGCAAGGCCTCCAGATAATTGTAAACGGTATTGATGTCCACCCGCCGCTGTTGGCTCTTGAAGTAGTCGGCAATGTTCTTTGCGTTGAGCCGGCTGCCGATATTATCGAATACGAAGCGTACCACCCGTTCCAGCAGTTCCACGTTACGGATGCCGTGCCGCTGCACCGTGTCGCGCAGGATGACGGAGGAATAGATGTCATATACCAGCTTATAAATGGATTCGAGGCTGTAATCACCCGTATGGACTGCCGGGAAACCGCCCATACGAAGGTATTTCTGAAACTCTTCCCTCAACACGTCTTTGCCATCCGGATTTATGCCATGAAACAAAAGATATTCATTGAAGGACAGCGGCATGATATGGAAACTGACGTACCTGCCTGCCAGATAAGTGGATAACTCGGAGGAAAGCAGCCTGGAGTTGGAGCCGGTTACATAAACATCCACATCCCAATCCACCATGAAAGAATTGACGGCCTTTTCCCAACCTTTCACTCCCTGTATCTCATCCAACAGGATATATACTTTTCCATCGGCCTTTTCCACTTTGTCCTTAATGTACAGATACAAGGCTTTCGCGTCGGCAATGTCCATCCATTCAAAACTCTCAAAGTTCATATAGACTATATGCTCTTTGGCAACTCCCTGACGCTCCAGTTCTTCTGCTATCAACTGCAAAACGACCGACTTTCCACACCGGCGTATACCGCTATCACCTTGACGAACGGACGGTTCATAAAGGGCCGGATTTGTTTCATATACAGTTCTCTTTCTATCATGACCACGTTCCTTTGCGATTATACCTGCAAATATAACGCATTTATTTTTATTGTTTACGGGTATAACCATAAAAACTATGATTTCAACAAACTTATATGGCATATAGGGCACTCCGACATAAAAACCAACGACTTTGTTTTGCGCTACGACTGATTTGCACTATCTTTGCACAACGATTTCATGAAATTTAGTAACATACTCAAATCATACGTAATGATTGCTTTTTACAGAACACCTCAGAAAAGCGTGATTGCCGTAGCGTGCGAACACGCTCTCTCACAGGCAGACAATGACAAGCTCTGCTGGCTTTTTGGAGAAGCCGTACCCGAAAGTGAAGAAAACCTGAAAGGCTGTTTCGTGGGTCCGCGCCGCGAGATGATTACCCCCTGGAGCACCAACGCCGTAGAGATTACCCAGAACATGGGCCTCCAGGGTATCCAGCGCATCGAGGAATATTTCCCCGTGGCCGACGAGAACGCCGAGTACGACCCCATGCTGCAACGCATGTACAAGGGACTGGACCAGCAGGTGTTTACCACCAACCGCAAGCCCGAACCCATCGTCTACATCGAAGACTTGGAGGCTTACAACGAGCAGGAAGGCCTGGCCCTCTCCAAGGAAGAGATAGAATACCTGAAGAAAGTGGAAAAAGACTTGGGACGCCTGCTGACCGACTCCGAAGTCTTCGGTTTCGCCCAAATCAACTCCGAACATTGCCGCCACAAAATCTTCGGCGGGACGTTCATCATCGACGGCGAAGAGAAGGAATCGTCCCTCTTCCAGATGATTAAGAAGACCACGCAGGAGAATCCCAACAAAATCATATCGGCCTACAAGGACAATGTGGCCTTTGCCCAAGGTCCGGTCATCGAGCAGTTCGCTCCCGCCGACCACTCCAAGCCCGACTATTTCCGGGTGACGGACATCGAGAGCGTCATCTCCCTCAAGGCCGAGACGCACAACTTCCCCACCACGGTGGAACCGTTCAACGGCGCATCGACGGGCACGGGCGGTGAAATCCGCGACCGTATGGGCGGAGGCAAAGGCTCATGGCCCATCGCGGGTACGGCCGTCTACATGACTTCCTATCCCCGCACGGACGAAGGACGCGAATGGGAAGAACTGCTGCCCGTACGCAAGTGGCTTTACCAGACGCCCGAGCAAATCCTCATCAAGGCTTCGAACGGCGCGAGTGACTTCGGCAACAAGTTCGGCCAGCCGCTTATCTGCGGTTCGGTACTGACGTTCGAGCATCAAGAAAACGCTTCCGACCCGATGTATGGTTACGACAAGGTCATCATGCTGGCCGGAGGCGTGGGCTACGGGACGAAACGCGATTGCCTGAAAGGCAAACCCGAAGCCGGCAACAAGATTGTGGTGATGGGGGGCGATAACTACCGCATCGGTCTGGGCGGCGGTTCGGTATCGTCCGTAGACACGGGCCGGTATAGCAGCGGCATCGAGCTGAACGCCGTACAGCGTGCCAACGCCGAAATGCAGAAGCGCGCCTACAACGTGGTGCGCGCCCTCTGCGAGGAGGATGTCAATCCGGTGGTTTCCATCCACGACCACGGCTCGGCGGGCCACGTGAACTGCCTCTCGGAGTTGGTGGAAGACTGCGGCGGACTCATCGACATGAGCAAGCTGCCCATCGGCGACAAGACGCTCTCCGCCAAGGAAATCATCGCCAACGAAAGCCAGGAGCGCATGGGTCTCCTCATTAAGGAAGAAGCCATCGAACACGTGGCCAAGATAGCCGAACGCGAACGCGCCCCGATGTACGTAGTGGGCGAAACAACGGGCGACCATCGCTTTGCCTTCGAGCAGGCGGACGGCGTACGTCCTTTTGACTTGGCTGTCAGCCAAATGTTCGGTTCTTCGCCCAAGACGTACATGGTGGACAAGACGGTGGAACACCACTACTCCATGCCCACTTACGAACTCTCCAAACTGCATGAATACCTCACCAACGTCCTCCAACTGGAAGCCGTGGCCTGCAAGGACTGGCTGACCAACAAGGTGGATCGCTCGGTGACGGGCAAGATAGCCCGCCAGCAATGTGTGGGCGAACTGCAATTGCCGTTGAGCGATTGCGGCGTGGTAGCCCTCGACTACCGGGGTGTGAAAGGCATCGCCACTTCGTTGGGCCATGCCCCGCAAGCCGCCCTGGCCAATCCCGCCGCCGGCTCGGTGCTCTCCGTGAGCGAGGCGTTGACCAACTTAGTGTGGGCGCCGCTGGCCGAAGGACTGGACAGCGTGTCACTCTCCGCCAACTGGATGTGGCCTTGCCGCTCGCAGGAGGGTGAGGACGCGCGCCTCTACACCGCCGTCAAGGCATTGAGCGACTTCTGCTGCGCCCTGCAAATCAACGTGCCCACGGGCAAAGACTCCCTCTCCATGACGCAGAAATATCCCGACGGAAGCAAGGTCATCTCTCCGGGCACGGTCATTGTTTCGGCGGGAGGCGAAGTCAGCGATGTAAAGAAGGTGGTTTCGCCGGTCTTAGTGAACGACCCCAAGACAACCATCTACCACATCGACTTCAGTTTCGACACGCTGAAGCTGGGCGGCTCGGCCTTCGCGCAATCCTTGGGCAAGGTGGGCGACGAGGTGCCTACGGTACAGAATCCTGAATACTTCCGTGACGCCTTCTTAGCCGTACAAGAGCTGGTGAACAAAGGACTCATTCTGGCGGGACACGACATCTCGGCGGGCGGTCTCATCACGACACTGCTTGAAATGTGCTTCTCCAACATGGAGGGCGGCATGGAAATCAACCTCGACAAGATAAAGGAAGACGACTTGGTGAAGATATTGTTTGCCGAAAATCCGGGCATCGTCATCCAGGTGAGCGACAAGCATAAGGCCGAAGTGAAAAAGACACTCGAAGACGCGGGCATCGGTTACGTGAAATTAGGCAAGCCGACGGACGAACGCCACATCCTCGTGGAAAAAGACGGAGCCACCTACCAGTTCGGCATCGACTACATGCGCGACGTGTGGTACTCCACCTCCTACCTGCTCGACCGCAAGCAGAGCATGAACGGCTGCGCCAAGAAGCGCTTTGAGAACTACAAGATGCAGCCCATGGACCTCGCCTTCATGCCGGGCTTCACGGGCAAGCTCTCGCAATACGGCATCAGCCCCGACCGCCGCACGCCGACAGGCATCCGCGCCGCCATCATCCGCGAAAAGGGTACGAACGGCGAACGCGAGATGGCCTACTCGCTCTACCTGGCCGGCTTCGACGTGAAGGACGTGACCATGACCGACCTCGTGAGCGGACGCGAGACGCTGGAAGACGTGAACATGATTGTCTTCTGCGGCGGCTTCTCCAACTCCGACGTGCTCGGCTCGGCTAAAGGATGGGCGGGCGCCTTCCTCTTCAACCCCAAGGCAAAGGAAGCGCTCGACAAGTATTATGCCCGCGAGGACACCTTGTCATTGGGCGTATGCAACGGCTGCCAGCTGATGATGGAACT
>CASGED010000117.1 GCA_949300425.1 uncultured Bacteroides sp. | reverse complement strand
GTGGTGGCATCCAAGTGGGTGAAGGTCGTGGCTGGTGCGGGGTCGGTCAAGTCGTCGGCAGGTACATATACAGCTTGTACAGAAGTAATGGAGCCGTTGTGCGTAGAGGTGATACGTTCCTGCATAGCACCCATTTCCGTTGCCAGTGTCGGCTGGTAGCCCACGGCGGAAGGCATACGTCCCAGCAAGGCCGAAACCTCGGAGCCTGCCTGCGTGAAGCGGAAGATGTTGTCGATGAAGAACAGGATGTCTCTCGGACCGTCCGTCTCCGAACCTTGGTCACGGAAAGACTCGGCCACGGTCAGTCCCGAGAGGGCCACGGACTGACGTGCTCCGGGCGGCTCGTTCATCTGCCCGAATACTAAAGACACCTGCGATTTGGCCACCTCGTCATAATCTACTTTCGATAGGTCCCAGTTGCCTTCCTCCATGCTCTTCTTGAATTCCTCGCCATAGCGGATGACGCCGGACTCTATCATTTCGCGCAAAAGGTCGTTTCCTTCACGCGTACGTTCGCCTACGCCCGCAAACACAGAGAAACCATGTTGCTTCTTGGCGATGTTGTTGATAAGCTCTTGGATAAGTACCGTCTTGCCTACGCCAGCACCCCCAAAGAGACCGATTTTACCACCTTTGGCGTAAGGTTCCAACAGGTCGATGACCTTGATGCCCGTGTAGAGCACCTCTTGCGTGGTGGTCAGGTCTTCAAACTTGGGCGGCTCACGATGGATGGGGTAAGCACCCGTACGGTCTAATTCGCGCATGCCGTCGATGGAGTCACCCGTTACATTCATCAGTCTGCCCTTTATCTGGTCGCCTACGGGCATGGTGATAGGCCCGCCCAACGGACGCGCTTTCATACCTCGTTGCAGACCGTCGGTACTGTCCATGGCCACGGTACGCACGGTGTTTTCGCCGATGTGTTGCTGCACCTCCACGATGAGCCGCTTGCCGTTGGGCCTCTTTATTTCCAAGGCTTCGTGAATGGCCGGCAGAACTGCCTCAGCCTTTTCCCCGCCCTCGAAGTACACGTCAACCACAGGTCCGATGACCTGCGAAATATGTCCGACAATTTGTGTCATGCTTTTATTTCCTCTTTTTAATTGTTCGCTTTAATCTTCTTTCCACGCAAAATTAGAAACAATTTATAATAAGATGGTGTGCAGGCCAACTTTTTTTTCATCGTTTATACTAATTTGGATATTGTTGGGTGCGTAAGGAACATTTTGGAAAGAGAAAGCAAGGTATATTAACACTCCTTCATGCATGAGCGATGATAATTCCTGTTATTTTTGCAACTGAAACGAAGATTTATTCATATTAAAAATTAATATAGTAATGAAAATTAAGTGGTTATCCTTATTGCTGGCCTTGCTCCTGTGCGGAAGCTTGGCGTATGCCCAAGACACGGAGAGGCACACTTTCCGGTTGGGCGAGAATCAATTTTGGTTAGATGAGAAGCCTTTTCAAATTATTTCCGGCGAGATGCACCCTTCGCGTGTCCCTGCCGAGTATTGGCGCCATCGCATCCGGATGATAAAAGCCATGGGATGTAACACGGTGGCTTGTTACGTTATGTGGAACTATCATGAAAGTCGGCCGGGAGTGTGGGACTTTGAGACTGGCAACCATAACATCGAGAAGTTTATCCAGACCGTACAGGAAGAAGGCATGTACCTCCTGTTCCGTCCCGGCCCCTATGTGTGCGGTGAATGGGATTTCGGAGGGTTGCCCGCTTACTTGTTATCAGTTCCCGACATAAAAATCCGTTGTATGGATCCCCGCTATACCCAAGCAGTGGAACGCTACGTCAAACGGATTTCACCGCTGGTCAAGAAGTATGAGGTGACCAACGGAGGCCCCATCATCATGGTACAGCTTGAAAACGAATATGGCAGCTATGGCAACGACCGCAATTACCTGAAGTGGTTGCACGACCTTTGGTCGGGCGAAGGTATCACCGTGCCCTTCTATACGGCCGACGGTGCCACTCCCTACATGTTGGAGGCCGGCACCTACCCGGGTGCGGCTGTCGGGCTGGATCCCGCCAGTTCGGAGGCCGAGTTTGCCGAAGCCTTGAAGGTCCGTCCTGAAGCCAGTGTGTTCTGCTCGGAGTTATATCCCGGCTGGTTGACCCATTGGCGCGAGAAATGGAATGGCGCGTCAATTGATAAAATCACTTCTGATGTGAAATGGCTGATGGACCACGGAAAATCGTTCAATTATTACGTAATCCACGGAGGTACGAACTTCGGTTTTTGGGCGGGCGCTAATACCGCCGGCGACGGCACCTATCAGCCGGACGTCACCAGCTACGATTACGATTCGCCCATTAACGAGGCGGGGCAGGCTACGCCCAAATACATGGCCTTGCGCGAACTGGCGCAAAAATACAGTAAGAAGAAACTATCGCCTATTCCCGAACCCCTGCCCAGCATTACGTTTCCCGCCGTCCGCGCCGAGCGTTACGCTTCCCTTTGGGACAACCTGCCGGAGGCTCGCCCGCTGGTGCAGCCCGTTCCAATGGAGATGCTGGACCAATACGAAGGTTTGATACTCTACCGCACTCGGCTGATAGGTCATAAGAGCGGCACGTTGCGTGTGGACGACGTGCATGACTATGCCACCGTGTTCCTGAATGGGCGTTATGTAGGCAGCATCGACCGCACCTTGGGGCAGAACACCATCGAGATACCCGTGTCGGCCGGAGAAGAGAACCCCGTGCTCGACATTCTCGTGGAAGGCATGGGCCGCGTCAATTTCGCCGCATACATGATAGACCGCAAGGGCATCACCGAACGTGTGACGCTGAATGGCATGACGCTGATGAACTGGGAAGCCTACTCTCTCCCTATGTCGGCGGACTACGTAGCTTCGCTCCGCGAAGGTGACACCGTTCGTCCGGGCATGTTCTTCAAGGCGACACTGAATTTGGAAGAGACAGGCGATTGCTACATCGACATGCGTGATTTCACCAAAGGCATCGTCTACGTCAATGGGCATAACTTGGGTCGCTATTGGAATGTAGGTCCCCAATACCGCCTTTATTGTCCCGGTGTGTGGTTGCGCAAGGGCGCCAATGAAGTGGTAATCTTCGACCTTCATCAGACCGAACCGGGAGTGATTGAAGGATATAAGACGTTGAAGTAAAATGGGAATTTAGGAGCCCCCTCAACTCCCCCCGAGGGGGAGCTTATGATACTCCGTAGTAGTCTTAGTCCGCAAGGCGTTCTTCTACGTCCGAAGACCGAACAGAGCTTATGATACTCCGTAGTAGTCTTAGCCTCCCCTTCGGGGGGAGGAGGGGGGCTAAATTGTCATTTATCACCATATAGAACAATCCCGAATGGTGGAAAATATGCTAAATAACATAAAAATAGCCCCTAAAAAAGTAAGAAAATCGCTTGTTTATTTGGAACTTGTTTTGAGAAATACTTACCTTTGCCCCCGATTTCAGATTAAAGGTCTTGGTTATCAGATTCTTTTCTGATAGAAAAGGCTTGACAGACAATGTTCCGGGAGGAAATCACCGCCTTGCGCAAGCCGACGGTCCCGGATAGTATTAACCAAAACCGTATTGCATGAGACATGTAAAATGGATTTTTGTTGTATTACTAATTAGTTCCTTGACATCTTTTGTTTCAAAAGACAAACCTTCGGGAGGTTTGAATGTGGGTGACATGGCCCCGGATTTTATTCAATCCATGTCGGACGGGCAGCAGGCCGACAAGCTTTCGGGAATGAAAGGAAAATATCTGTTGCTGAGTTTTTGGGCAAGTTACGATGCGCAGTCCCGTATGCAGAACGCAAGTTTGAACCATGTGCTTCGTGAGTCCGCCCAAGATAATGTGGAAATGGTTTCCGTGTCGTTCGATGAATATCGTTCCGTTTTCGAGGAAACCGTTCGTAAGGACCGAATAGTGACTCCGGTCTGT
Organism: uncultured Bacteroides sp.; assembly: GCA_949300425.1. Classification (GTDB taxonomy): domain Bacteria; phylum Bacteroidota; class Bacteroidia; order Bacteroidales; family Bacteroidaceae; genus Bacteroides. The sequence goes on along the minus strand of CASGED010000117.1, from coordinate 49,158 downwards.
TTTGTAGAGACAGAAGGAGAAAACTCCGAACTCTATAAAGAGTTTCGTTTAAGTCGGGGTTTTACAAACTATTTGTTGGATGATGCTGGTGTGATTGTAGCCAAAAACATCTCTGCTACTGAGCTTTCGGCTTATTTGGACTGATTTATCTGAAAAAAAGAGGTCTGAGTAGGAAGAAGGTGGTTGATAAGAGGAAATGTATACAACAAAAAAGCCCCTCCTGTGCTTGTGGAAACGCAAGTGCGGGAGGGGCTTCGTTATTGTTGCCTTTGTGTTTAGTTGGGTGAAACAATTCTTTTTCTTATCACGCCTGGCATATAAATCGCAGTTTTTATTTAAATTTGCCGGAGTAAATATGGGGCAGTCCGAAAAGCCGGTTGCGAGAAACGATGCACGAATCTTTATGGCCCGATGCATATAACTGACTTCTTTGCACGATTACTAATCGTGCAGCGTGACGATTACTAATCGTACAGGTGGACGATTACTAATCGTACAGGTGGACGATTACTAATCGTACAACTTACTAAGCTATATGCAACCGGATATTCAGACTGATCCGTAAATATATAGTTGTTTAAACGGAATTTTATGATGAGTATCTTCATTCGTATAGGTGTTTTATTGACGATGTTCTTCTCTTGTTTTTACCCCTTGCAGGCCGATGAGGGGGAGAAACCCTGCGGCATCATCAACCTTTCGGTAGCCACTTTGTGCGAGAAGCCCGATTTCTCTTCAGAGATGATGACACAAGCCCTGCTTGGCATGCCCGTGCGGGTGTTGGAGCAAGGCGACTGGCACCGTATACAGACGCCCGACGATTATGTGGCGTGGGTACATCGGGCGGGTGTCTGTTTGACCACTCCGGAAGAGATGAAGGCATGGAATGAGGCGGAGAAGGTGGTGGTTACCTCGCTTTACGGCTTTGTGTATTCGCGGCCTGACAAGCGTTCGCAAACAGTGTCGGACGTGGTGGCGGGCAACCGCTTGAAGCGGGAAGGGGAAGAAGGCGAATATTATAAGGTGTCATATCCGGATGGTCGGGCAGGGTATATAGAAAAATCAGTCGGCCTGCCCGAGGAGGTGTGGCGTGCCGGTGTGAAGCAGGACGCGGAAAGCATCCTCCAAACGGCATACACCCTGATGGGCATTCCCTACATCTGGGCAGGCACTTCGACCAAAGGCATGGATTGCAGCGGCTTTGTGCGTACGGTACTTTTCATGCACGACATCATCATTCCCCGCGACGCCTCCCAGCAAGCCCTTGTAGGAGAGCGTATAGAGATTGAGCCGGACTTTGGGAATCTCCGCCCCGGTGACTTAGTGTTTTTTGGGCGCAAAGCCACGGACAAAGTTCCGCAAAAAGTTGTCCATGTAGGCATTTATATAGGAGATAAGCGTTTCATTCATTCGCAGGGCGATGTGCACATCAGTGGTTTTGACCCGGATGACCCCTTGTTCGATGCCTTCAACCGCGGCCGTTTGCTTTTCGCTACCCGCGTATTGCCTTATATTAATAAGGTAAAGGAGGTGAATACGACGTTGACCAATCCTTATTATCAGGGTGAATTGAAGGAATAATAATACATTGAACATATTGTTTTTTAATTATTATTTTCTACCTTTGTAACATGAGTCCAAGGGCAATATTGATTGACGGATACGATTTTTTCTTCTATTCAAGAGAAGAAAACAGAAAGCACATCCATATAGAGAAAGGTGATAATGAAGCGAAGATTTGGTTAGAACCGATTATAGAAGTGGCATATAACCATGGTTTCACAACAAAAGAAATAGGATTTATTCTTCAAACAATTAAGGAATATGAACAAGTTATCAATGACAAATGGAATACTCACTTCTCCGGTAAAAAATAAGGTAGAAGTGACTTATATATCTCGAAACGGCTTAGTATTGCTGGTAGGCGATAAAGAATATTATTTGTCTTATGAAAAATTTCCTTGGTTTAAGAAAGCTACGGTTGATAATGTGTTTGATGTCCGGTTGCTCGGCAAAAATCGAATACGTTGGGAAGCGTTAGATGTGGATTTGAATTTATCCATCATTACTAATCCGGATGCTTATCCGCTCATGGCAGAGTAGGTCGATATATTATGGCTTATAATCGTCGAAAATTCTTAAAAACCGCTACCTTAGCTACCTTAGGCGCAAGTATGTTAGCGCAAGATGCGTTGGCGGGCGAGAAGTCCAAGCCTGCCTTGTTTCATGTCAACCGCAAGACGGGTATCAATCCTGTCATGCGCTTACGTTTCTTCCCTTACGAACTTCGGTTGAACCATGTGTTTACGGTGGCTTCCTACTCACGGAGCACGACGCCCGATGTGCAGGTGGAGTTGGAGTATGACGGGGTGATAGGTTACGGAGAAGCCTCCATGCCGCCTTACCTGCAAAAGGAACTGGGTACGATGGATAGCGTAATGGCTTTCTTGAAGCGGGTACAGGACTCCGTCTGCCAATTTGCTGACCCCTTTCAGATGGAGGACATTTTGGCTTACGTGGATAGCCTTTCTCCGGGAGACTCGGCGGCAAAGGCGGCGGTGGACATCGCTTTGCACGACCTTGTGGGCAAGTTGCTCCAGACTCCTTGGTACAAACTTTGGGGGTTGAACAAAGAGAAAACGCCTGATACCACCTATACCATTGGCATCGATACACCCGACGTCGTGCGCCAAAAGACGCGCGAATGCGCCGAGCGCTTCAATATCCTGAAGGTGAAGTTGGGGCGCGACAATGACAAGGAGATGATACAGACCATCCGCTCGGTGACCGACTTGCCCATTGCCGTAGATGCTAACCAAGGGTGGACGGATAAGGCCTATGCACTGGACATGATACATTGGCTAAAGGAACAAGGCGTGGTCATGGTGGAGCAACCCATGCCGAAAGAACGCATGGAGGACATAGCCTGGGTAACCGCCCAAAGCCCTTTGCCTGTCTTTGCCGATGAGGCCGTTCAGCGTCTGAAGGACATCCCAACTTTGAAGGATGTTTATACGGGTATCAATATCAAGTTGATGAAATGTACGGGCATGCGCGAGGCGTGGAAGATGGTGACCTTGGCCCGTGCGTTGGACATGCGGGTGATGGTGGGGTGCATGACGGAGACTTCGTGTGGCATATCGGCCGCCTCTCAATTCTCTCCAGCGGTAGATTTCGCCGACTTGGATGGCAATCTCTTGATAGCCAATGACCGCTTTCGGGGTGTAGAGGTGGTGAAAGGAAAAATCACGTTGCCCGATCTGCCTGGGATTGGAGTAGTAAAAGTGTGAGGCTGAACTCCTGAAATGTTAACGTGACAGGAATCGTACATAAATGCTAATTTGTCAGGTTTTGCCGTTAAGCGCTGTTAAGCTCAAAAATAGCTCTGTTAAAAGAGGACAAAAATAAGTGACAATCGGAATAAGTGAATGTTTTTTGTCGTTATTTTAACGTCATAAAGTTAAATGAAATCCGAATATTAACATTTAAACGAATAAGAATTATGAAACGGACAACTAAAATCGTGATGGGAGTAGCCGCCGGTGTACTCTTGAGTTCCGCAATAGGAGGCATTACTGCCTATAAATTATTGGAGAGACAACAATTGCGCGAAACCGCTTCGTTCAATGAATTATTTCAGTCGAATCCCGACAATATGAAATTGACCGCTTTCAGTGCGGGACCCAATCAATTGGTGGATTTGACGCAAGCCGCCGAAAGTTCAGTACATGCCGTAGTGCATATCCGCGCCACGGAGCTTAGCAAGACTATGACCGTTTACCAGCAACCGGACTTCTTTGATTTCTTTTTTGGGGACGGACGCGGACGCCAGCAACAGGTTCAGACACGGCCTCGTGTAGGTTTCGGTTCGGGTGTCATCATCTCGAAGGACGGTTATATCGTGACCAACAATCATGTGGTAGAAGGGGTGGATGAGATTACGGTAAAGCTGAATGATGAACGTGAGTTGAAAGGCCGTATCATCGGCACTGATCCGGATACAGATTTGGCTTTGCTAAAAATTGAAGGAGATGATTTCCCCACCATACCTGTGGGCAATTCCGATGACTTGAAAGTAGGCGAATGGGTGCTGGCCGTAGGTAATCCGTTCAACTTGAGTTCAACGGTAACAGCCGGTATTGTCAGTGCCAAAGCGCGTGCTATTGGTACAAGTGCTGCCAACGGGGAGGCTGCTAATATCCAGTCGTTCATTCAGACAGATGCGGCCATCAACTCCGGTAATAGTGGTGGTGCTTTGGTCAACGCACGGGGTGAGTTGGTAGGCATCAACGCCATGCTTTATTCACCTACGGGCGCTTACTCGGGTTACGGATTTGCCATACCGACCAGCATTATGACTAAAGTGGTGTCCGACTTAAAGCAATATGGCACTGTACAACGGGCAATATTGGGCATTAAAGGAGGTGATTTCACGACTGATTTGCAAATGGATGAACGTGTGACGGAAGAAATGGAGAAAAAGATGGAAGAATTGGGCGTGAAAGAAGGTATTTTGGTAGGAGAAGTAATTGAAGGTGGTTCTTCTTCTGGCATATTGAAAGAAAATGATGTAATTATCAAGATGGATGGCAAGAAATTGCATAAGTTCTCCGATTTGCAGGAAGAATTGTCTAAACATCGTCCGGGTGATAAGGTTACATTGACAATTGTGCGCGATAAGAAAGAAAAAGAAGTTTCCGTCACTTTAAAAAATGCTCAAGGCACTACGAAGGTCCTGAAGAATACGGATATGGAAATCCTCGGCGCTGCCTTCAAGCCAATAGACTCCGACTTGCGCCGCCAGCTCAACTTGGGTTACGGTTTGCAAGTGACGGGCGTTAGCGGAGGCAAGATGGGTGAGGCAGGTATCCGCAAGGGGTTCATCATCTTGAAAGCCAATGGCGAACCGATGAAGGAGGTAGAAGACTTGGAACGCGTGATGAAAGCCGCTGCTCAGACCCCTGAACACACGTTGTTCATTAGTGGTATGTTCCCCTCGGGCAAGCGTGCCAGCTACGCCGTAGATTTAAGTCAGGAATAAAATAGGTAAAGGTAAAAGATTGTAAAAGAAATGAAGGGGTGTCGGCAAGTGATTTGTCGGCACCCTTTTTGCAGGTGAAAATAGTCCGATAAATCATTATTTAACAAAAAAACAAGGGCAAAATGATGACGGATTCAAAAAAATGTCGTAATTTTGTCCACTCAATATGTGTTTGAAGGATGAGACAACTAAAAATTACTAAAAGTATCACTAACCGAGAGAGCGCTTCTCTTGACAAGTATTTGCAAGAAATCGGTCGCGAAGACTTGATAACTGTCGAAGAAGAAGTGGAACTCGCTCAACGCATCCGCAAGGGTGACCGTGCTGCATTGGAGAAGTTGACACGTGCCAATCTGCGTTTCGTCGTATCTGTCGCAAAACAGTATCAAAACCAAGGTCTAAGTTTGCCCGATTTGATTAATGAAGGTAATTTGGGATTAATCAAGGCTGCCGAGAAGTTTGATGAGACACGTGGTTTCAAGTTTATCAGTTATGCCGTATGGTGGATACGCCAGTCCATTTTGCAAGCCTTGGCTGAACAGTCTCGTATCGTGCGTCTGCCGTTGAACCAGGTAGGCTCGCTGAACAAAATCAGCAAAGCTTTTTCCAAATTCGAACAGGAGAACGAACGTCGCCCCTCGCCCGAAGAGTTGGCCGATGAGTTGGAAATTCCTGTAGACAAAATCTCCGATACGTTGAAGGTTTCCGGACGTCACATTTCGGTAGACGCGCCTTTTGTGGAAGGAGAGGACAATAGTTTGTTGGATGTGTTGGTCAACGATGATTCGCCCATGGCCGACCGTTCGTTGGTGAACGAGTCTCTCGCTAAAGAAATAGACCGTGCGCTTTCTACACTGACCGAGCGCGAGAAGGAAATCATCCAAATGTTTTTCGGCATTGGTCAGCAGGAAATGACATTGGAAGAAATCGGCGACAAGTTTGGATTGACCCGTGAACGTGTGCGCCAAATAAAGGAAAAAGCCATCAGAAGGCTTAGACAAAGTAATCGTAGCAAGTTGTTAAAATCCTACTTGGGATAAGTAGGTGCTTATATATATAAATAAGATTGTGGAATGAAAACCGGCATAGTCTGATAGACATGTCGGTTTTTTTATTACCTTTGTCGCGATAATTATCTTTTTAAAGTTATAGATGATATGAAATACGTTCGTATGTTTTTTGCCTTGGCACTTGTATGTATGGTGTGCTCGGCGTTTACGATGAAAAAGGGTGAAGAAAAGCCTGTTTATGTGTTTGGAATAGCCGCTTCGTTCAAAGATACGGTAGTGTATTACACGGCTGTCCAATTAGTGGATAGCGTCGTGTTGGACCATCAAGGATTCCTTCCCCGGCGCGAACTTTATTCTTATCAGTTGAAGAATTATTTGGAATATACGATGGGCAAGCCCGACTACACCTGCATGATTTATTTCTCAGAGAAGAAAGCCAAATTGGAAAGGGAGGCTTCCAAAATCATAAGCAGGTATCGAAAAGACAACGTGAGCGTGCAGATGTTGGACAATAGTGCTTTTGTTTTTGAGAAACCTAAAGAATGAGACCGATGAAGCTGAATCTTCGATTGTTGCTTGGGGCTTGTCTCGCTTTTTTCTTCCTGGCCTCCTGCGAGGACGAACCGGAGATTGTTAAGACGCCCAAACGTACGGTATTGGTGTACATAGCGGCGGATAATAATCTGGCTCATTTCGCTTTGGATGACATGGACGAGATGAAGGAGGGCTTATTGCAGGTAAATGGTGAATTGAAGTTGCTGGTTTATGTTGATACAGGCTCTTCTGCACGTCTGGTGGAATTGAAGAAAGAGAGTAGGAACGTGGTGGAAAATGTGGTACGTGGGTATGGCGACCGCAATTCGACAGGTACGGAAGAGACGCGTGAAGTCTTTCGTGATGTATTCTCCAATCCGGCTTTTGCCGCTGAGAGCTATGGCCTGATTTATTGGTCGCATGCGGATGGATGGGCTCCTTATGGCAGTACCCGGCAGACGCGTTGGATAGGGCAGGATACCGGTGATGGAGACTATCGTATGAACATATCCGACTTTGTGTCCATCCTGAAGGAAGCTCCTCATTTTAGTTTCATCATGTTCGATGCTTGTTTTATGTCGAGTGTCGAAGTGGCATACGAGTTGCGTTCTTACACCGATTATTATATAGGCTCTCCTACGGAGAATCCTGGCCCCGGTGCTCCATACGATTTGATAACGCCTTTGATGGCCGGTGAAAATGCCGCCGTGGACATGGCTTCGGCTTACTTTGAACACTACAATGCGAAATATAACGGAGGAATAAATATCTCTAACAAAAACTGGACGGGAGGTACTTCCATCTGTGTGATGCGTACTTCGGCGTTGAAGCAATTGGCCTCGGTGACGGCACAAGTCCTTCCGGAGACTCTTGCGGATAATGAGCGGCTGAGTGCTACGGTTTTTGATTACGATCAGCGTCCCCCGAGCAGTACTTATTACATTGGTTATTTCGACTTCAAGCAGTTGGTACAAGCGTTGGCGGACGAAACTTCTTTGGTCGAATGGGAGCATGCTTTTGACGAGGCCATCGCTTTTTGGAAAACTACAGATAAGAACTATTCCCAAGTGGCGCACATGTTCTCCATGGAGGGTACCAATGGCATCACTCACTATATCCCCAATAGCAATGATACGTATGCTTTGGCCTATCGTTCTACCGCTTGGTATCAGGATGCAGGACTTGCAAAATTGGGTTGGTAAAAAGAGAAGAAGAAATGCAGAAACTATTATCCTTGCCGCCCCACATGGTGTCGGCGTTTTATGAGTTGGAGAATGTAGACCGTTCAGAGTGGTTTTGTACGTCCGATCCTGTGGACTGCAAGTTAGGTTCCGGAGGAGGAACGACATGGCTCTTGCGCGAGTGGGAGCGTGCTTGCCGTGAAGAGGCGAAGGGCGAAAAAAAGATTCTTCTTCATGCCGGAGGCCAAAGCCGGCGTTTGCCTGCCTATGCTCCCGTGGGTAAGATATTGACTCCGATACCTGTTTTTCGTTGGGCACGTGGCCAGCAGTTGGGACAAAATCTGCTTACCTTGCAACTTCCTCTCTATGAACGAATCATGCAGCAGGCACCCTCTTCGCTTCGTACCCTCATAGCCAGTGGCGATGTCTACATACGGGCTGAACAACCCTTGCAATCCATACCGGAAGCCGATGTCGTATGCTATGGCTTATGGGTGGATCCTGTGCTGGCCACTCATCATGGTGTGTTCGTGTCCCGAAGAAAGAGCCCCGAAGTGCTCGACTTTATGCTGCAAAAGCCCGCTTTATCTCAGTTGGAGGCTTTGTCCAAGGATTATTTGTTTCTGATGGATATAGGCATCTGGCTTCTGAGCGACAGGGCGGTAGAGCTATTGCGGAAACGCTCCCTGAAGTCCGAAGGAAACACGGATGCTTCCACGCCTTATTCCGACTTGAAATATTACGATCTCTATTCTGATTTCGGTCTTGCTTTGGGCGAGCATCCGGGTATCGCCGATGCGGAGTTGAACGCATTGTCCGTGGCTATACTGCCGCTTCCCGGCGGAGAGTTTTATCATTATGGCACGAGCCGGGAGATGCTTTCGTCCACCGTGGCTTTGCAGAACAAGGAGTACGACCAACGCAAAATCATGCACCGGAAGTTGAAACCCAATCCCGCCATTTTTACACAAAACTCGGATGTGCAAGTGGCTTTTTCTGCTTCAAACCACGATGTATGGGTGGAGAACAGCCATGTGCCCGCTTCCTGGAAGTTAGGCTCCTGCCAGATTATTACCGGCGTGCCCCGCAACGATTGGACCTTGACGGTGCCCGATGGCGTGTGTGTTGACATCATTCCCCTGCGGGAAGGATGGGCGGTTCGTCCTTATGGTTTTGACGATGCTTTTAAAGGAGCTTTGAACGATGCTTCCACTACCTATTTAGGGAGACCTTTTGTGGAGTGGTTGCGGGCGCGCGGTTTGTCCTTGGAGGATATTTCGGGGCGTCACGATGACCTTCAAGCCGCTTCGCTCTTCCCCGTGGTGAACGATGCAGATACAATGGGGCGCCTGCTTCGCTGGATGACGGCTGAACCGGAACTGGAAGGCGGGCGTGAACTGTGGTTGCGGTCCGAACGTTTGTCTGCCGATGAAATATCCGCTAAGGCCGATTTGACCCGGCTTTATGCACAGCGCAGGGAGTTCGTGCGGAAAAACTGGATGCAGTTGGCGGCTAACCATGAGAAGAGTGTGTTCTACCAGCTTGACCTCTCCGACGCTGCTTGCCGGTATCACGCTTTGCATTTGGATAAGCCTGCTCCTTTGCCGGAAGATAATCCGTTGATGCAGCGTATACATAATTATATGTTGCGTGCCCAAATAGACAAGTTGAATGGCGTGGATTACAAGGCGGATGAGCAAAAGGCTTTTGGCTTGTTGCGTGAGGGCCTGTTGCAGGACCTGTATGAGCACAAAAGCCATCCGGCATTGAATGTGTATGCCGACCAGATAGTGTGGGGGCGCAGCCCGGTGCGCATTGACATTGCCGGCGGTTGGACCGATACGCCTCCTTACTCTTTGTTTGCCGGTGGCAATGTGGTCAATCTGGCTATCGAATTGAATGGTCAGCCTCCTTTGCAGGTTTATGTGAAACCTTGTCCGGATTTTCATATTGTGCTTCGCTCTATTGACATGGGTGCCATGGAGGTTGTGCGGACGTATGAAGAACTGCATGATTACAAGCGGGTCGGTTCGCCTTTCTCCATTCCAAAGGCTGCATTAGCGTTGGCAGGATTTTCTTCTCATTTCTCGAAAGACGCTTATGTTTCCCTCCGTGCGCAACTCGAGGCGTTTGGGGCGGGTATTGAAATCACGTTGCTTTCAGCCATACCTGCCGGATCCGGATTGGGCACCAGTTCTATTTTGGCTTCGACGGTGCTTGGGGCTTTGAGCGACTTCTGCGGCTTGGCGTGGAGCAAGAACGAGATATGCCGACGCACGCTGGCATTGGAGCAGTTGCTCACCACCGGTGGTGGCTGGCAGGACCAGTATGGCGGTGTGCTGGAAGGTGTCAAACTGTTGCAGACCGAGGCCGGATTTGCCCAACAGCCGTTGGTGCATTGGTTGCCGGACTATTTGTTTGTCCAGCCGGAGTATTTGCCTTGTCATTTGCTTTACTACACCGGCATTACCCGCACGGCCAAGAATATTCTGGCGGAAATTGTGCGTGGCATGTTTCTGAATTCGGGCGCTCATCTTGCCTTGCTGGGCGAGATGAAAGCCCATGCGTTGGACATGGCCGAGGCCATACAGCGCAATGATTTCTGTGCGTATGGGACATTGGTGGGTAAGTCGTGGCGTCAGAACAAAACGTTGGATAGCGGTACCAATCCGCCTGCGGTGGAAGCCATCATCAATCAGATAAAAGACTATACCTTAGGTTACAAACTGCCCGGAGCGGGTGGGGGAGGTTATTTGTACATGGTGGCTAAGGATGCACAGGCCGCCTTGCGCATCCGTGAGACGCTGACTGCCCATGCGCCTAATTCGCGTGCCCGCTTTGTGGACATGACACTGTCTGACAAAGGCTTTCAGGTGTCGCGTTCGTAAGAAGTGTCCGGTCTCACTCGTGGTGGTAGGGTCCTCCGTGCAGGATGGTCATGGCCCTGTAGAGTTGCTCCACGAAGATGAGGCGTACCATCTGGTGGGAGAACGTCATGCGCGAGAGGGAGATTTTCTCCTGGGCCGCGGCATATACCTTGGATGAGAAACCGTATGGTCCGCCGATAACAAAGACCAGCCGCTTGTTTACCGTATTCATTTTGCGCTTCATATAGTCTGCAAACTCTATGGAGCGCATTTCTTTTCCTCCTTCATCCAATAATACGACCACATCGCCGGGTTGCAGGGCTTTCAATATCAGTTCCCCTTCTTTCTCCTTTTGCACCTCTTCGGTCATGCTTTTCGTGTTCTTCAGTTCGGGGATGACTTCCATGTCGAATGACAAGTAGCGTTTGGTGCGTTGCAGATAGTCATTAATGGCTGTCACAAAGTGTTGCTCTACGGTTTTTCCGACGACGAGTAGTATGGTTTTCATGTGGTTTTCGTTTTAGCTTCGGCTACAAAATTACGTTTTTTACGCCACATTCTCCTTTTCTCACGCCCTTTTATTCGTCCATTCTGCCAGTTTGTCGTTTTTTTGTAGTACTTTTGGCGGCTAAAAGAGAATCAGATATGATAGATTTAACAGCAGAAGAGTTGAAGCAACGATTCAGCGGTAAGATATTTGGCTTGATTTCAGAAGTGGCCGACAGCTTGGGTATGGAATGCTACGTGGTGGGAGGCTACGTGCGCGACATTTTCTTAGAACGTCCCTCCAAAGATATAGATGTAGTGGTCGTAGGCAGCGGCATCCGTATGGCCGAGGCTTTGGGACAGCGTTTGGGACGTGGAGCCCATGTCTCGGTCTTTCGTAACTTCGGTACGGCGCAGGTGAAGTATCGTGACAGGGAAGTGGAGTTCGTAGGTGCCCGGAAGGAATCTTATTCGCACGATTCGCGCAAGCCGGTTGTAGAGGATGGTACGTTGGAGGACGATCAAAACCGACGTGACTTTACCATCAACGCTTTGGCTGTCTGCCTCAATCGCGCCCGTTACGGAGAGTTGGTAGACCCGTTCGGCGGATTGGACGACTTGAAGGAACGCACCATCCGCACGCCGCTCGACCCTGACATTACCTTCAGTGATGATCCCTTGCGCATGATGCGCTGCATCCGCTTCGCCGCCCAGTTGAAATTCTACATTGACGATGACACCTTTGAGGCTTTGCATCGCAACCGCGAGCGCATCAGTATCGTATCGCATGAGCGCATTGCCGACGAGTTGAACAAAATCATCCTTTCGCCCACTCCCTCGCGGGGCTTTGTGGATTTGGAGCGTTCGGGCCTGTTGGCGCTTATCTTCCCTGAATTGGTGGCTCTGCAAGGTGTGGAGACGCGTAACGGACGTTCGCACAAGGACAATTTCTATCATACGTTGGAGGTGCTGGACAACGTTAGCCGTGTGAGTGATAATTTGTGGTTGCGTTGGGCCGCTTTGCTACACGATATAGCCAAACCTGCGACCAAGCGTTGGGATTCTCGTGTCGGCTGGACTTTCCACAACCATAATTATATAGGCGAGAAAATGATTCCCAATCTTTTCCGTCGCATGAAGCTGCCCATGAACGAGAAGATGAAATACGTGCAGAAACTTGTAAGTTTGCACATGCGTCCCATTGTGATAGCCGATGACGTTGTAACCGATTCAGCCGTGCGTCGCCTCCTGTTCGAAGCGGGTGACGATATTGATGACTTGATGACTTTGTGCGAGGCCGACATCACGTCGAAGAACTCTGAGCGCAAGAAGCGTTTTCTCGACAACTTTCAGTTGGTTCGTCAGAAATTGAAAGACCTGGAGGAGCGCGACCGTATCCGCAACTTCCAGCCACCCGTCAGCGGAGAGGAAATCATGCGTACTTTCGGTTTGCCCCCCTGTCCGCAGATAGGCTGCTTGAAGAGTGCCATCAAGGACGCCATTCTGGATGGCATCATCTCCAACGAACACGATGCCGCCTATGCCTTTATGTTACAGCGCGCCGAGAAGATGGGATTGAAGCCTGTGGAGTAAACAGAAATTATTTGATAACCGGCAGCTTCTTATGCTTGTGTGCGCTGATTGGACATTCCCAATCTGATTACATCGTTTTGGTAATCCCATTACCATGCCTTGGTAATGTCATTACCACCCTTTGGTAGTGTCGTTACCAAAGAGTGGTAATCACGTTACCAGAGTACGGTAGTCGGTCGGGCTAAAAATCATACAGTTCCCGGTAACCGTCAAAACGCAGATTCTCCGTATAGCCATGTCGGCGGAAGAGGTTGATAATCCACTCCTGCTGTTCGGGCGTGAGCATCCGCTCGCCGTGGTGATAGCGGTAGTAAGTGGTGTTTCCGCCTAAGTACTTTCTGATAGCATTGCGCAGGGGCGTGTCGTCTTTCTGCTTCACCTCGGCAAAGAGGGTCTTGAAGCCATAGGCGGCACGGATGACACGTATCTCTTTGTAATGCTTGCAGTCGCCGTTTTGGCGTGCCGTGGGGTAGATGGCGTCGCCTTGCGTCTGCCCTTCCGGAATGTATTTGCTTGCCAGAAAGTGGGTACAGGTTTCCGCCTTGGGGCAGTCGCTTTGGAAACAGCGGGAGTACAAGGTCGGAATTTGGTCAGCGGTCAGTGTCGTTTTGGTTTCCATATTCTTTGAGTATTAAGTGTAACAAACATATTGACATGTTTCATGTTTTATAGTTATGATGATTTTAGTTCCTTAGTGTGTGTCTTTCACACTGCTTTCCCGGATTTGTAGGGACGTAGGTATCACCACCTGACGCACGGTGCGGTCTCCCCGCAGGCGGTCGATGAGAAGCCGGCAGGCGGTTTGCCCCATAAGGTAAGTCTGATGGCACACGGCGGAGAGTTTGGGTTCTACGTAGTTGGCATGCTTTTCGTCCGTATAGCCTATGAGGGCGATGTCCTGCGGGATGCGGAGGCCATGGCTCTTGATGACCTCCATGGCGGCAAAAGCCAAGGTGTCGTTCATGGCGAGGATGGCGTCGGGCGGATTGGGAAGGGCGAGTAGAGACTCCGTGGCCCGTTTGCCCTCCTCATAATCTATTTTGCGGCATACGACCAATTCCTTTTCGATGGGGATGCCGTTGGCACGTAAGGCTTCCAGATAACCGTGCTTACGCCGCTTCACAATGTCCAAGTGGTTGGCTCCGCCTATGAACGCCACACGTTTGCTGCCCGTGTCCAGCAGGTGTTGGGTGGCTGCCTGGGCGGATTCGGCTCCATCGGCTATCACCGTAGAAAAACGTTCCGTCAGGCATACACGGTCGAAAAGGATGAGCGGCATGTTGATGTCCGACAGAGCCGCCCAATGGCTATAATCCGTCGTCTCTTGCGAGACGCAGGCAATGATGCCCTCCACACGCATGTTTACCAGATTTTCGATGTTGCGCTTTTCATGCTCGTAGCTTTCGTGCGAGGTGGTGATGATGACAAAGTATCCGTTAGCCACGGCGGTATCTTCAATGCCGCTCAGGATGGACGAGAAGAAATGGGTCACGAGGTCGGGCACGATGACCCCGATGATGCGCGGCGTATTCTTGCGCAGGCTCATGGCAAAGGGATTGGGACGGTAATTCATCTCCTTGGCTAAGCGCTTAGCCTTGGCACGCAGGTCTTGGCTAATCTCCGGGCTGTCCTTTAAGGCGCGCGACACGGTAGGCACTGAGACGCCTAAGGCTTGAGCCAGGTCTTTCAGTGAAATATGTTTGGAGTCGGTCATGGTACGTTCAATCAGATAGAATTCGAATGCAAAGAAAAGGTTTTTTCCTGTAATAATCATACGCAGGAACGTAAAATTTGTTACGTAAACCGTTACGTGCTTTTTTTGCCCCTATGGATATACAGGCAACAAAGTCTCTACTTACCTTTGCTTGCGTAAAAAACTTAATCATTCATCATTAAAAAACAATAAGCGTATGCAGTACCATGAAATCGGAAAGACAGGCATGAAGGTGTCGGCGCTCAGCTTCGGCGCTTCCTCCTTGGGAGGAGTCTTCCACGACCTGAAAGAGAAAGAAGGCATTGAAGCCGTGTTTACAGCCATCGAGGCGGGTATCAACTTCATCGACGTGTCGCCCTACTACGGCCATTACAAGGCGGAGACCGTATTAGGCAAGGCACTGAAAGACATCCCACGGGAGAAATATTTCCTCTCCACGAAGGTGGGACGCTATGGCAAGGACGGCAAGAACACCTGGGATTACTCCGGCAAGCGTGCCACGGAGAGTGTGTATGAGAGCATGGAGCGTCTCCACATCGACCACATCGACCTGATAAATGTACACGACATCGAGTTTGCCGACCTTCATCAGGTGGTAGGCGAGACCCTGCCGGCGTTGGTGGAGTTGCGCGAGAAGGGCATCGTTAGCCATGTGGGTATCACCGACCTTCAGTTAGAGAATCTGCAATGGGTCATCGACCATTCACCCGCGGGCACCGTGGAGAGTGTGCTCAACTTCTGCCACTATTGCCTGTGCGACGACAAGCTGGCGGACTTCTTAGATTATTTCGAAGAGAAAGGCATCGGCATCATCAACGCTTCACCCCTGTCGATGGGCTTGCTGACCGAACGGGGCGTGCCCGACTGGCATCCGGCTCCGAAACCATTGGTGGAGGCTTGCCGCAAAGCCATGGAGCATTGCAAGGCAAAGAATTACCCGATTGAGAAGCTGGCCATGCAGTATGCCGTGAGCAACCCCCGCATAGCCACGACCCTCTTCAGTACCACCAATCCGCAAAACGTGCGCAAGAACATCGCTTACATTGAGGAGCCGATGGACGAAGCGTTGGTGAAGGAAGTGCAGGCCATCATCGGCGACCAGATGCGCGTAAGTTGGGCGAACACTTAATCAAGAGGAGGGCAGTTCATGGCATATACAATCATAGACGCACACGCCCATTTGTGGCTGAGGCAGGACACCGTGGTGGACGGTCTGCCCATCCGTACGTTAGAGAACGGCCGCTCATTGTTCATGGGGGAGGTGAGGCAGATGCTGCCTCCCTTCCTGATAGACGGAGTGAACAGTGCCGAGGTATTCTTATCTAATATGGATTATGCGCAGGTGGGCGCGGCGGTCATCACGCAGGAATTTATCGATGGTCCTCAGAATGATTATTTGGAAGAAGTCGCCAAACGCTATCCCGACCGCTTCTTCGTATGCGGCTTGTGTGAGTTCCGCAAGCCGGGTTTCCTGGAGGAGGCACGCGGACTGATTGACCGGGGCTTCAAGGGCATTGCGATTCCGGGCCATCGCCTGCGTCTGAAGGAAGGACGGGTGAAGCTGAACGGAGACGAGATGATGCGGATGTTCAAACTGATGGAGCAAAACGGCGTGATACTTTCGCTTTGCTTAGAAGAAGGAACCGTTCAGATAGGCGAGGTAGAGGAAGTCATCCGGGAATGTCCCGCATTGAAAGTGGCTATCGGGCACTTTGGCATGGTCACCGCGAAAGATTGGACAGAGCAAATCAAGCTGGCGCGTCATCCGAACGTACGCATTGAGTCGGGCGGCATCACGTGGCTGTTCAACGATGAGTTTTACCCTTTCCGTGGAGCCATACGCGCTATCCGCGAAGCCGCCGACTTAGTGGGCTGGGACAAGCTGATGTGGGGCTCGGACTATCCGAGGACCATCACCGCCATTACGTACCGCATGTCCTACGATTTCATCACCAAGTCAACGGAGCTACGGGAGGAGGAAAAACGCCTCTTCTTAGGCGAGAACGCACGCGGCTTCTACGGCTTCGGCGCCTTGCCCGATTTGCCTTATATAAAGAATATGTCTGAATAGTGTATGATTAGTAACATGAAAAACAATAAATATGCATTGCCTCTGGCACTGGTCTTCAGCCTGTTCTTCTTGTGGGCCATCAGCAGCAACCTGTTGCCCACGATGATACGCCAACTGATGAAGACGTGCGAGCTGAATACATTCGAGGCATCCTTCACCGAGTCGGCCTACTGGCTGGCCTACTTCATCTTCCCGATTCCCATCGCCATGTTCATGAAGCGATACAGCTACAAGGCGGGCATCGTCTTCGGGCTGCTGTTGGCGGCGGTGGGCGGATTGCTCTTCTTCCCTGCGGCCATCATCAAGGAGTACTGGGCCTACTTGTGTATCTTCTTCATCATCGCTACGGGCATGTGCTTCCTGGAGACAGCCGCCAATCCGTACGTGACGGCATTGGGCGACCCCGCGACGGCACCCCGACGGCTGAACCTTGCTCAATCCTTCAACGGGCTGGGCGCGTTCATTGCCGCCATGTTTCTGAGCAAGCTGATATTGAGCGGCTCTTCCTACACGAGGGAGACGCTTCCGGCTGACTATCCCGGCGGCTGGGAGGCATACATCCAAATGGAGACGGACGCCATGAAACTGCCTTACATGGCATTGGCATTGCTCTTGGTGCTTATAGCCGTGGTCATCGTTTTCTCCAAGCTGCCGAAGATAGGCGACGAGGGGCAGAAGAGCAGGGCTGGCGAGAAGCTGATAGACTTCAGCGTGCTGCGGCACAGCCACCTGCGTTGGGGCGTCATCGCCCAGTTCTTCTACAACGGCGGGCAGACGGCCATCAACAGCCTCTTCTTGGTGTATTGTTGCACGTATGCGGGGCTGCCCGAAAGCGAAGCTACTACCTACTTCGGCCTCTACATGCTGATGTTCCTCTTGGGACGTTGGATTGGCACCGGACTGATGGTGAAGTTCCGTCCGCAGGACATGCTGTTGGTGTATGCGCTCATTAATGTCGTGCTATGCGTTGTCGTGGTGGCGTTCGGAGGGGAAGTAGGCTTGTATGCCATGCTGGGTATATCCTTCTTCATGAGCATCATGTACCCCACGCAATTCTCCCTTGCCCTGCGCGACCTTGGGGAGCAGACCAAAAGCGGCTCCGCCTTCCTGGTGATGGCCATCGTGGGTAATGCCTGTCTGCCGCAGTTTACGGCCTACCTCATGCACGTCAACGAGCATCTCTATCAGGTGGCTTACGTAGTGCCCATGGTGTGCTTCCTCTTCTGCGCTTACTATGGGTGGAAAGGATATATAGTAAAGGATTATCATTTAAAGAAATAAGTATGAAAGCAGTTCAAATTACAGCGCCTTCCGAGATGAAGGTCGTAGAGATAGAACTTCCGGAGTTACATGCCGGCGAAGTGATGGTAAAGATAGCCTACGTGGGCTTCTGCGGGTCGGACCTCAACACATACTTGGGCCGTAACCCCATGGTGAAGCTGCCCGTCATCCCCGGTCACGAAGTGGGAGCGGTGATTGAAGCCGTTGGCGACGGCGTGCCCGACACACTGAAACCGGGCATGAACGTAACCGTAAACCCCTATACCAACTGCGGACACTGCGCCTCGTGCCGCAACGGACGTGTCAACGCCTGCGAGCACAACGAGACGCTTGGCGTGCAGCGCAACGGTGTCATGTGCGAGTACGCCGTATTGCCTTGGAGCAAGATTATCCCCACGGGTGACATCTCTCCACGCGACGCGGCGTTGATTGAGCCTATGAGCGTCGGTTTCCATGCCGTATCACGAGGACAAGTGATTGATAATGACGTTGTCGTGGTTATCGGTTGCGGCATGGTAGGCATGGGCGCCGTGGTGCGTGCCTCCCTGCGTGGAGCTACGGTCATAGCCGTTGACATTGACGATGAGAAGCTGGAACTGGCCCGGCGGATGGGTGCCGCGTATGGCATCAACTCGCAGACCGAAGACGTACGCGGGCGGGTGCGTCAACTGACGGACGGACTGGGCGCCGATGTCGTGATAGAAGCCGTCGGAAGCCC
Source organism: uncultured Bacteroides sp. (assembly GCA_949300425.1). Classification (GTDB taxonomy): domain Bacteria; phylum Bacteroidota; class Bacteroidia; order Bacteroidales; family Bacteroidaceae; genus Bacteroides. Next base: position 30,662 of record CASGED010000117.1, on the reverse strand, counting down.
CGCCACCTACGTGACGGCGGTAGATATAGTCGGCTTCACCGGCCGTGTAGTGTGCATCGGCTACGCCAAGAGCGACGTTTCCTTCCAGACCAAGCTGTTTGTGCAGAAGGAACTAGACATCCGGGGCTCCCGAAACGCCTTGCCCGCCGACTTCCGTGCCGTCATCCACTACATGCACAGTGGAAACTGTCCGGTGGACCGGCTCGTGTCCGCCATCGCCACGCCGGAGGAAGCCCAAGCTGTCATGGAGCAATGGGCGGCCCATCCCGGCAAAGTATTCCGTATATTAGTAAAGATGTAAATAGACGTTTATCGGTATGAAAACCTTCTTCCATACGGCTGTGTCACTCATGGCCATAGTAGCTTTATACGCCTGTGAGGCGAATCAAACACAGATAGTTTCACCCAACGAAGCGTTGACCGTGACGGTTGAGCCGGCTCCCGAAGGAGCTTATGGCGAAGCCGCTTTCTCCGTCGACTACAAAGGCGAACGTGTGCTTTCGCATACCCTTTTCGGCATAGAGACCGAAGCACGGAAGCTGGCCGGAAACCTCAAGCTGAAGTCAGTTTCCGAAGCCAAGCCCGTCACCGACGACTACCGGATGCTCACCGGAAAGCGCAGCCACTGCGTCAACCATGCCTCCGAGCGCGTCTACACCTTCGAGAATGAACAGGGGCAGACGCTCGACGTCACGCTCCGAGCCTACGACGACGGCATCGCCTTCAAGTACGGCTTCCAAACGGACAGTGTGGCGGAGCGCGTCACCCGCGAGCACACCGCCTACACCTTGCCTCGCGGCGCCAAACGCTGGATACAGAAGTACGACATCGGCTACGAACAGTTCTACCCCCTCTCTACGGACGGCACGCTGCCCGATCAGCCGGAGGTGGACACGTGGGGCTATCCCGCCCTGGCGGAACCGCGCGACAGCGTCTTCGTCCTCATCACCGAGGCGAACATCCGCCGCGACCACTGCGGTTCCCTGTTATATAATGGTATAGACCGCGACCAATACCAAGTCCGTCTGGCCGATGACCGGATGATGGCCCGCGGCACGTGGGAGTCCCCCTGGCGCGTGCTCATCATCGGCTCGCTGGCGGACGTGGTGGAAAGCACCTTGGTGACCGACGTCTCCGACCCTTCGACGGTGGAAGATACGAGTTGGATAAAGCCCGGACTTGCGTCGTGGATTTACTGGGCACACAACCACGGGACGAAAGACTTCCGCCTGCTGACGGAGTACATCGACCTGGCCGTCCGCATGAACTGGCCCTACAACCTGATAGACTGGGAGTGGGACGAGATGGCGAACGGCGGCCGTGTGGAAGACGCCGTGCGCTATGCCTCCGAGCGGGGCGTCAAGTCCCTCCTGTGGTACAACAGCAGCACGGCATGGCTGGGCCCCGGTCCGTTGTACAGGCTGAATAAGAAGGAAAACCGCCTGAAGGAGTTCCAGTGGCTGACGGACCTTGGCGTGTCCGGCATGAAGATAGACTTCTTCAGCGGCGACAGCGTGACGACGATGAACTACTGCATCGACCTGTTGGAAGACGCCGCCGACTACAAGCTGATGGTCAACTTCCACGGCGCGACACTGCCCCGCGGCTGGCAGCGAACCTATCCCAACCTGATGTCCGTGGAAGGCGTGTACGGTGCCGAATGGTATAACAACAACGCCACACTGACTGGCCGCGCCGCCGCCCACAACGCCACGCTGCCCTTCACCCGCAACGTCGTAGGCCCCATGGACTACACGCCCGGCACCTTCTCCAACTCGCAGCATCCCCACATCACGACCTACGCCCACGAGTTGGCCCTGCCCGTCCTCTTCGAGTCAGCCTTGCAGCACATGCCCGACCGCCCCGACACCTACGACAGCCTGCCCGAAGCCGTCCGCCGGCTCCTCTCCGTCCTGCCCACAACGTGGGACGACACGAAGCTGCTCGGAGGCTATCCCGGCGAGGAAGTCGTCCTTGCCCGCCGCAAAGGCGATGTATGGTACGTAGCAGGCATCAACGGCACGGACGAGCCGCGTTCTATCTGGGCAAACATAGACGAACTTAATCTGAACGGCGGACGTATGACTATGTTCAAGGACGGAGCCGGCGACCGTGACATCTTCATCAAAGAGGATATGAAGGCAATACCCACGCTGGTAGAATGCCTGCCACGGGGAGGCTTCGTCGCCATAATAAGCAAGTAGCCCCGGCACTATCGTCCAAGCGGGAAAGAATAGGCATATGGCCGAAAAGAGATGTACATCTAATCGCAAAAGGATGTACATCTCATCACAAAAAGATGTACATCTGTCTACAAAAGGATGTACATCTAACCGGAGAAAGATGTACATCTCTTTGCGGAGAGATTACGCAGTGTCTTCGATGGAAGGACGATGTGTCTTCCACGGAGTGCATAGGAGCGATGAATAGAACTATAACGAATGAATAACAAAACGATTATGAACAACAAGAAGAAACTGCTTTTAGGCCTGATGGCCTTAGGCTTATGCGCCTCCATGCAAGCGCAAGTGACCGAACGGCAACGCCCTGCCGAGTGGGCGCAACTGGTGCCCGGCGCCCGCTTCATGGACCGCTTCCTGCCCATGCCCGACGGCGCGAGGGCGACACAGCCCGTGTGGGGCACGGACAGCGTGCAATGCCGCTACGTGGACAACGGCATCGAGCTGCCCGACGTCTCCTTCTGGGGTGGAAACATCCTGCAGACGGCGGACGGCAAGTATCACCTCTACGTCTGCGGCTGGCCCGAACGTTCGCCACGCGGACACATGTTCTGGGGCAACTCCACCGTCTTCCACGCCGTGAGCGATTGCTTGCACGGCCCGTTCCGCATCCAAAACTCCGTGGGCAAAGGCCACAACCCGGAGGCTTTCCGCCTGGACGACGGGCGCATAGTGGTCTACGTGATAGACGGTTACTACATAGCCGACAGCGAGGACAGCCCCGTGTGGACGTATCAGAAGTTCGACTTCGACCCGCGCGACCGCCGCATTATCGAAGGCTTGTCCAACCTCACCTTCGCCCGCCGACCCGACGGCTCGCGCTTGATGGTGTGCCGGGGCGGAGGCGTGTGGATAAGCCGCGACGGCCTTGCGCCTTATAGGCAGCTGACGAGCCGTCGCGTATATCCCGACGTGGACGGACGGTTCGAAGACCCCGTCGTGTGGCGCGACAGCCTGCAATACCACCTCATCGTGAACGACTGGCTGGGGCGCATCGCCTTCTACCAACGCTCGAAGGACGGCCTGCACTGGGTGACGGAGCAGGGCGAGGCGTACGTGCCGGGCGTGTCGTTCCACAAGGATGGTGAAGTGGAGCATTGGTTTAAGTACGAACGTGCCAAGGTGTTCCAGGATGCGCAAGGACGGGCGGTGCAGATGAACTTTGCGGTCATCGACACCATTAAGTGGGAAGACTTGCCCGGCGACCGCCATTCGTCGAAGAACATCTGCATCCCCCTGAACAAGGGCCTGCTGCTGGACGTGCTGAACGACGAGCCTGTCACGCCGAAAACCAAGCGCATAGAAGTGCGCATCCAGGCGGAACCGGATTTCAATCCGCAGACGGATGTCGATGTAGAGTCGTTGCGCTTCGGTTCATACACGGAGGTTAACTTCGGCCGCGGCTGCAAGGCGGTGAAGACGCGCAAGGACGGCAATGACCTGATAGTGGTGTTCAACGGGAAGAATAGCGGCATCACCGCCGACGAGTTCGCGCCGAAGCTGATAGGGCGCACGGTTAGCGGCGAACTGCTCTACGGGTATGCCCGCCTGCCCTATGTGGACTATCGGCCCGCCCTTCTGTCAGCCGGCAAGCCTCTATATAATATGGAGAAGAAACTGCTGACGGTGAAGGTGGAGAACTTCGGGTTATCAGCCTCGCAACCGTCGGAGGTTGAAGTCGTTTCGGAGGGCAAGACGCTGGCCAAAGGTGAAGTCCCTGCGCTCGCCCCGTACGGTGAGACGGACGTGGTGTTGCAGCCGATGACGCCCCTGGCTTCCGACAGCATTCCGTTCGAGGTCGTTATCCGCACGGGCGGGGTGGAAGTGGAAAAGGTGAAGTTTTCCCCAAACGATTGAAGTACCCCTGCGCTTAGTTATTCTATCCTTCTGCACCCATTTACCTGGAAGAACTCATCTATCATGGTTTCGTAATTGCCTTGCAACATGATGTGATGGTTCCCCAGGGGGGTGCGCAGGAAGTAGTCGGCGGGCGAGTTGAGATGGATGCGTACTTGGGTGCGGCACATGTTGATGTAGTTTGTATTCTCCGTTAGTGTACCTGTGGTCAAGTAGTATTCGTCCAGGCTCTCGCCTCCGCACTTGATGAGGGTGACATCGCCTGTGGGTAAGATGCCTTGTATGCCGATGCTGAGGTTGGTCTCGAAGTGACTGCGCAGGATGAACTGCTCGGTCTGTTTCAGCCCCACGGTGCAATGGCTGAGCACCAGTTCATTGGTGCGTGCGTTAATCATCGAGGGGTTGGCCATGAAAACCGATTTTCCCGTCAGAGAGTGGGCGGATAGCATGGTGAAGATGGATTGCAGGTCGCCCTCACAACCGGCCACGATACCTTCATCGTTGAGCAACGCTAACGCCAGGCATCCCGTAACTCCCATTTGGTCGGTCATCCGGAAACAACTTACGGTGAGTGCCGTCAGCCGTTGTTCCTCCGCTACCATCTTCAAGGCTTTATACATCCGCATGGCTTTGATAAGGTCTTCTGGTTGAGCTTCGCGGCAGGCCAGCGCTTTGGCGGCCAAGGTCACACTTTCTTCGCCTACTTCGTCTTCGCTGACATGTTCGTAAAGGTCGGTTACATGCTCTATGGGGATGTCTATGTATTCGATTCCCCACCTGCGTTTGGCCAGCAGATAGTCTACGTTGCTTGCGATGAGCCACGGGGCGGGAGTGCCTATAACGCCGATGCGTGAGCCGTAGAGCCGGCGTTGCGCCTTAAAATTATTGTAGAGCACGAAGATACGTTTCACGACTTCCGTCAACTCACCGTGCAGAATCTCGCTCTTCATGCCTCGGTCGCGCAGCCACGAGGATATTTCCAAGGCAGCGGCCAAGGAATTCTGCATGCCATCGGCCAGCATGACGGTGGGACGGGGCAGTTGCTCGAAATGCTGTATGACTATTCGCTCCACGCCACCGCTGGCAATGAATACTAAACTGAAGTCATCAGGCTTCAGACTGTTCATATCTTCATAATTGACGAAGTGGAGACTAAAATATTTTTCCAGTTCCGTGAGAATCACTTCGTGTGAACTGTAAATAGTGGACTGCTTGTGCAGATGTGAAGCAAATGTTATCAGGTTGATAGTCATCATAGCATATTAGAAGTTTCGATTCAAAGGTAGAAGATTTTTTTTTTATTCACGTAGTTTTTTTAACTTCAATAAGGATTTTAAAGTTTTTATGTTCTTAAAGCCATACTTTTTGAAATAATTGTGCTACTTTTGCTTCCCAAAATCATTTGTTTAACAGAAAACAGAAGAAAATTCATGCCTAAAATATCTATCCGGGGTACGGAAATGCCCGCTTCGCCTATCAGGAAGCTGACACCTTTGGCCGATGCGGCCAAGCAGAGAGGTATAAAAGTGTTTCATCTGAACATCGGACAGCCCGACCTGCCCACTCCACAAGTAGCGCTTGACGCTATCCGCAACATCGATCGCAAGGTACTGGAGTATAGTCCCAGTGCAGGATACCGTAGTTACCGGGAAAAGTTGGTTGGCTATTACGAGAAGTACAATATTCATTTGACAGCGGATGACATTATCATCACGTCAGGAGGATCGGAAGCCGTGTTGTTCTCTTTCTTGGCTTGTCTGAATCCGGGTGATGAAATTATTGTGCCTGAGCCGGCCTATGCCAACTACATGGCTTTTGCCATTTCGGCAGGAGCAAAAATCCGTACCATTGCGACCACTATTGAGGAAGGCTTTTCACTGCCCAAAGTGGAGAAATTTGAAGAACTGATTAACGAACGTACACGCGCCATCCTCATTTGTAATCCCAACAATCCCACCGGCTATCTGTACACCCGTCGTGAGATGAATCAGATACGCGACTTAGTGAAGAAGTACGACTTATTCCTCTTCTCAGACGAGGTTTACCGTGAGTTTATTTACACCGGTTCACCCTACATTTCGGCTTGTCATTTGGAAGGTATCGAGCAGAATGTGGTACTTATTGATTCGGTATCGAAGCGTTATTCGGAGTGCGGCATCCGCATCGGAGCACTGATTACAAAAAACAAAGAAATCCGCGATGCGGTTATGAAGTTCTGTCAGGCACGTCTCAGTCCTCCTTTGATAGGCCAGATAGCCGCCGAGGCCTCGCTTGATGCAGGCGAGGATTATTTGCGTGATACGTATGACGAATATGTGGAGCGGCGTAAGTGCCTGATTGATGGGCTGAATCGTATTCCCGGTGTGTATTCGCCTATTCCCATGGGGGCTTTTTATACGGTAGCCAAGTTGCCGGTGGACGACTCCGACAAATTCTGCGCCTGGTGTCTGTCTGATTTTGAGTATGAAGGACAAACGGTGTTCATGGCACCTGCTTCGGGCTTCTACACTACGCCGGGGGCAGGCCGGAATGAGGTGCGCATCGCCTATGTGCTGAAGAAAGAAGACTTGACCCGTGCCTTGTTTGTTCTGCAAAAGGCGTTGGAGGCTTATCCGGGAAAGACGGAGTAAAAAAAGAGCGATGAGTCTGGCACTGTTCATAGCCCGTCGTATTTATAAAGGAAGCGATACCTCAGGAATGCAGGTGTCGCGCCCGGCTGTATGGATAGCCATGCTTGGTATAGCTATCGGATTGGCTGTCATGCTGATGGCCGTGTCTGTCATAGTCGGATTCAAGAGTGAAGTGCGCGATAAAATTGTAGGATTCGGTGCCCACCTGCAAGTGAGTAACTTGAATGCTACGACCTTTTATGAATCGCTACCTGTTACGGTTGACAGTGCGCTGTGGTGTGTATTGACGAATGATGCTGACATCAGCCATGTGCAGCGTTATTCTACTAAGGCGGGGATGATAAAGACGGCCGATGCTTTTCAAGGTGTCCTGTTGAAAGGTATCGGGCCGGAATATGATTACGGTTTCTTGAAGGCTCATTTGCGTGAGGGTGAGTTCCCTCAGTTCAGCGATACGGCTTCTTCTAATAAAGTGGTGCTTTCACAGGCATTGGCCGATAAATTAAAACTAAAGTTAGGTGATAAGATTGATACTTATTTCTTCCAAGAAAACATCCGTGCCCGTCGTTTGCTGATAGCGGGCATTTTCCAAACAGACTTATCAGAATATGATAATCTGTTTTTAATAACTGATTTATATACGGTGAACCGTCTGAACCAATGGACTGGTGGACAGGTGGGTGGATTAGAGCTGACGCTCCATGACTATAGCCATCTGGAAGAAGCCACTTGGCGCATAGGTGACCAATTGCAGAAGAGAGATTGCGATGCGGGGGAAGAACTATGCGTGCGTAATATAGAACAGCTTAATCCGGCTATTTTTGCCTGGCTCAGTATTTTGGATGTAAACATTTGGGTTATATTGGCACTGATGATTGGGGTGGCGGGCTTCACGATGATTTCGGGATTGCTTATCCTCATCATTGAGCATACGTCCATGATTGGACTGCTGAAGTCGCTGGGAGCTGACAACCGCACTATTCGCCATTTATTTCTTTGGTTTTCGGTGTTTCTCATTGGCAAAGGGATGTTGTGGGGAAATATCATCGGCCTGGTGTTCTACTTTGTGCAACGCTATGGGGGAGTTTTCAGACTCGACCCTTCCACCTATTATATGGATACTGTGCCGGTCGCTTTCAACCTGTGGTTTTTCCTTTTGCTCAATGTCGGTACCTTGTTGGCATCCGTAGGAATGCTGATAGGACCTTCTTACCTCATCACGCGCATACGTCCTGCTGACTCCATGCGCTACGAATAAGTTTTCTATCCCTTCCGGTTATTTTCTCAGGAATTCCCGTTTGTCACGGAAATGGTAGCGTAATTTCCAGTTGAGCGATTGCAAAGGTTGCAGAAAGTCGAATACCGGCAGTATCAAGCCATAACTTCTTTTTTCCTTCAGGTTCTTGGCAGTCTGATTGATGATGATGATTTGTAGCGTAAGGCGTACCAAGAACAACAGAAAACCGATGCCTGCCGCTAACCAATGTGCATGGAGGACACCAATGGATACTGTAGCTATCCAAGCGACATAAAATAGCAAGCGGGTAGTGGTTTCCCATCCGTTGAGCCAACGTTGCATGCCTTTATAGAGAGGAGTAGTAGAGGTATAACCTATTTTTTCTTCCTTCCAGTCGCGTTTGCGCTTTAAGGGTAACATGCGTACTACGGAAGCCGGGTCTGTTTCTACACGCGTATTCTCTGAAGTGGCCACTTGGTTGATGAACAGGTCGTCATCTCCTCGTCGCAGATTCAGGTGGGCAGAGAATCCTTTTTGATTGAAGAATAATGACTTCCGATATGCCAGATTTCGCCCGATACCCATGTAAGGATTTCCGGCTAACGCAAAACCAAGATAGCGCATAGAGGTAAAAAGATTGTCGAAGGCTACTTGTTTTTGAAACCATCCCTTGCCTCGTTCATAGCCGCTATACCCCAATACGACTTCTGTGCGCGAAGTAAAGTTTCGGGCCAGCAAGCGTAGCCATTGGTTGCTTTGCGGAAGACAGTTTGCTTCGGTCAGTACCAGCCAATCATAGTGGGAGGCACGGATGCCTAAAGTGATAGCCAACTTTTTATGACTGATGTAGCGCGAGGAATTGGGTACAAAGCTATGGTAAAGGTTCTTGTGCTGGCTTTCCAATTGAGATAAGTAATTTTCATTTTCGTTCTTCTCTCCGTCATTGATGACTATCAGCTCGAACTGCGGATAATCTTGTGCAAGCATGGCTGGCAGACTCCGTTGGAGGTTTTCAGTTTCGTTATGTGCGCAAATGATGATTGATATGGGAGGCAGTTCATTACTGAAACGTAGTTTGTTTTGGCGTATTGCCCGGTTGTGCAGGTTGATACGGTTGTAGAGGGCAAGGTAATAGATTGCCTGAATGACGAGCAAGCCTCCGGCTCCAATCAGCAGACCTTGCTCGATAGCGTTGAATGCAAATGCTTCCATTGTGCTTTTCTGTTTTTATGCGATGCAAAAATAGTGATAATTCTTTATTTTTTACGCTTCGGCAGGCATTCTTTCTTCATTATTTATCCAAGCGGGGAACTTCTATGAAACGGCAGGTCGGAAAATGGCGGCTCAGATAACGCTGCAAATACATGCGGGTGTCATTACGGATTGTCGGGTCGTCCACATCTGGATAAAGGTTATAAAGCAAGGTATGCAGTTCTATGCCTCGGTGTGCAATGGCTTCAAAACTCAGCAAGGTATGGTTGATGCTTCCCAGTTTACCCGATGTAACGAACACTAATGGATAACCTTTTTCGGCTATGTAATCTATGGTCAGGTACTCGTCTTTCAAGGGAACCATCAGTCCGCCGGCTCCTTCCACCAATACGATGTCATAGCGGCGTGCCAGTTCTTGGGTCGCTTGCTCTATCCGTGCGAAGCTGATAGGACGATGGTCGATGCGCGAAGCCAAGTCCGGCGAAGCGGGGTAGGAGAATATTTCCGGCATGGTAAGCCCTTCTCGGTCCTCAGGCAGATAGCCTGTACCCATGATACGGCGGTGCAGGTCGATGTCCTCGCTATGTCCCACGTTCCCGGTTTGTATGAACTTCTGTGTAATGACGCTCTTTCCCTGTGCGGTCAATTCGCATGCCAGCCAGGCCGTGCAATAAGACTTTCCGGCATCCGTGTCTATGCCGCTGACGAAATAGGTGTTTTTATTCATGCTTCTTCTATTATATGAAATCTGTCAGAAGATTCGGTTGTAACATATATCCTACTAAGTTGTACGATTAGTAATCGTCCGCCTGTACGATTAGTAATCGTTCGTCTGTACGATTAGTAATCGTCACGCCGCACGATTACTAATCGTGCAAAGAAGTCAGTTATATGCATTGGGCCATAAAGGTTCGTGCATCGTTTCCCGCAACCGGGTTTTCAGACTGACCCTTTATATATTGAAAATCATATTACGTTAATTACTGCAAAAGAAAAACGCTAACTGCTTTTTCCCGGCAATTAGCGTTGTTTGCTAAGGGTGGCAGATGGGACTCGAACCCACGACATTCAGAACCACAATCTGACGCTCTAACCAACTGAACTACAGCCACCATGTTAGTGCATTTCTCAAATGCGGTGCAAAGATAGAGATTATATTTGAAACTGCAAATTCTTTTGCGGATATTTTTTTATTTCTCGTTGATTTTGTTCCGTTCATAGATGCCTTTATTGTGCCGGTTCAATAGTTGTCTGGCGTCTTCGGTGAAGATTTTCAGCTTGTTACGGGCTATAGGAGGAAGACTGTCGATGGGGGAGGTCACAGGATATAATTCGAAGTTTTGTTTTCCTGTCAGAGAGGGACGACCGCTCCATACCAGGTCATAGGTACAACTTACTGTCCGTGTGCTTGGGCGGAGTGTGCGCATTGGCTGTACTTTCTCCAAGGTGAGTGTTAGCAAGGCGCCGCCGTCTGTGCCACGGGCACTCATGTTCGAAATAAAGTTGCCTAAAGAGTAGGCCAATACGTGCTGACTACCCCGTAACGTGTCTGTATGCAATTCCATGGGCTGCAACACGTGCGGATGGCTTCCGATGATATGGTCTACGCCTTGTTTGAATAGCCAGTCTGCCAATTCGCGTTGGGCATGATTGGGAAGTGACTGATATTCTTGCCCCCAATGGATGCACGCTATCAGCACATCCGGACGCCAAGCCTGAGCCGTGTGAATGTCCTGTTGCATCTGCTTGCGGTCAATATAATTCACAAGGGCGGGAGAGCGGGGTCGTAAACCGTTGGTTCCATATGTATAGTTCAGCAACGCGATGCGAATGCCTTTCAGGGTGAACAGCAACGGATGGCGGTGTGCACGGTCTAAGGAGTCTCGATACGTGCCTAATGAAGGAATATGGAGCGAGTCGAGCTTGTTCAGCGTGCGGACAAGTCCGGGGCTTCCGCGGTCTAAGCAATGGTTATTGGCGGTGAGCAATACGTCGAATCCTGCGTCACGGATAGCCGTCAAGTATTCATCGGGGGCACTGAAAGCGGGATATCCTGTATAAGGTCGTCCTCCTAATGTTACTTCTAAGTTGCCAATGGCAAGGTCGGCAGCTTCAATTTGTCGCTTTACGCGGGCAAAGCAGGGTGTATAGTCATACGTGCCGCTATCTGTGCGGGCGGCGTCTATCTGCGCCTTGTGCTGCATCAGGTCGCCTGCAAAGAGTAGCGTCACACGTTGTTGCGCGGATAGGGATGTGATTGTCAATCCCCATCCGGTCACAACGAGAAATAGAAGTCGTTTAATCGCCGTATACCGCATGTTTACCGGCTAACAGCGTGTTCTTCATCAGCGATACGATGGTCATCGGGCCTACACCGCCAGGTACGGGAGTGATGTACGAACATTTGGGTGCTACCTCATCGAACTTCACATCACCTTTCAGGCGGAAACCGCTCTTGCGGGTAGCGTCCGGCACGCGGGTAGTGCCTACGTCAATCACTACAGCGCCTTCTTTCACCATGTCGGCCGTTACAAATTCCGGCTGTCCCATGGCGGCAATAATGATGTCCGCTTCGCGGCACTCTTCACGCAACGTTTTGCTGCGGCTGTGGCATACGGTCACCGTGGCGTCTCCGGGATAACTCTTCTGCATCATCAGCATCGCCATGGGCTTGCCTACAATGTTGCTACGGCCCAAGATGACACATTTTTTACCTTGCGTCTCAATGTTGTAGCGGCGCAATAGTTCCATAATACCGTTGGGTGTGGCGGAGATGTAGCAAGGCAGGCCGATGGACATGCGTCCCACGTTGATGGGGTGAAATCCGTCCACGTCTTTACGATAATCAATGGTTTCTATTACTTTCTGTTCGGAGATGTGCTTCGGCAGGGGAAGTTGTACGATGAATCCGTCCACGTCTGCATCCTCGTTCAAACGGCGTACGCAGGCCAAAAGTTCTTCTTCCGTTACGTTTTCCTCGTAACGGATAAGGGTACTCTTAAATCCGCACACTTCACAAGCTTTTACTTTGTTGGCTACGTAGGTTTCACTTCCCCCATCGTGTCCTACCAATACTGCGGCCAAGTGAGGACGCTTGCCGCCTGCGGCCACAATCTTTTCCACTTCTTCGGCAATCTCCTTTTTTACTTGCTCGGAGACGGCCTTTCCGTCTATCAATGTCATAGGTTCTTTTGTTATTATGAGTTTATATATATAATATGGTGTAGCGTTTCTTATCGTTTCATCCGCATCGCCAGTTTCCCGGCTTTACTTCCCGTTACCATCTTCATCATCTTGCGCGTCTGGTCGAATTGCTTCACCAGGCGGTTCACTTCCTGTATGTTGGTGCCGCTACCCTTGGCGATACGCATCTTGCGTGAGCCGTTTAACACGGAGGGATTAGTGCGCTCCAAAGGAGTCATGGAGTTGATGATGGCTTCGATGCTTTTAAAGGCATTGTCGTCAATGTCGATGTCTTTGATAGCTTTGCCTACGCCGGGTATCATAGACGCTAGTTCCTTGAGGTTACCCATTTTCTTGATTTGCTGTATTTGCGCCATGAAGTCGTTGAAGTCGAATTGGTCGCGGCGGATGCGGCGCTCCAAGCGTTTAGCCTCTTCGGCGTCATATTGCTCTTGGGCACGCTCTACCAAGCTGACAATATCACCCATGCCGAGGATACGGTCAGCCATACGTTCGGGGTGGAATTGATCAATGGCATCCAACTTCTCGCCCGTACCTATGAATTTGATGGGCTTGGTCACTACCGTGCGGATGGACAAGGCGGCTCCGCCTCGAGTGTCACCATCGAGTTTGGTCAGTACTACGCCTGTGAAGTCCAAGCGGTCGTTGAATTCTTTGGCGGTGTTCACGGCGTCTTGTCCGGTCATGGAGTCTACCACGAAGAGAATCTCGTTGGGGGTGACCGCCGCTTTGATACGGGCTATCTCCTCCATCATCTGCTCGTCGATGGCCAGGCGGCCGGCGGTATCGATGATGACCGTGTCCAGTGCTTTGGCTTTAGCCTCCTGTATGGCGTTTTGCGCGATGCGGACAGGGTCTTTCGAGTCAGGTTCGCTATACATGGGCACGTTTATCTGCTCGGCCAATACGCGGAGCTGTTCGATGGCGGCGGGACGATACACGTCGCAAGCCACTAACAAGGGACGGCGGTTCTTCTTCGTCTTGAGCATGCGCGCCAGTTTGCCGCTGAAGGTTGTCTTACCGGAACCTTGTAAGCCGGACATCAGGATGACGGTGGGACGGGCCGTGAGGTCCAGTTCGGCGGTTTCGCCTCCCATCAGACGAGCGAGTTCGTCATGCACAATTTTTACCATCAGCTGGCCGGGTTTCACGGCGGTGAGCACGTTCTGTCCTAACGCCTTCTCCTTGACGCTATCGGTAAATTGTTTGGCTACTTTATAATTGACGTCGGCCTCCAACAATGCTTTACGCACATCTTTCAGGGTCTCCGCCACGTTGATTTCGGTGATTTTACCTTCACCTTTCAGTATCTTGAACGACCGTTCGAGCCGTTCGCTTAGATTATCGAACATAGATATATGTTGTTTTGATGGTTATTCGTTTCTTTTTGAGGGACAAAGGTACGAAAAATCTGGGGATGTCAAGTGTAAAAGTCTTCAAAATCGTACACTGTGTCCGATTCCGAACACTTCGAATTTGGTCTATTCGTTGTGTTTCAGTGTTTTAGGTTTTTGGCACGGATTTCGCTGTTATAAGGTGGAGTTTGCATGCATTGTTCGCTTTTGTAGGGCGGATGGGGCAGACTTTGGGAAAGAGATTGATAAAAACATAAAAATAACAGCGATATGGATAGAGAAATTCCGAAAGAAGTGCGCCGCAAGGAGCGCAACAAGAAGTTAATCCGTTACGGCATTGTGGCCGTGGCAGGAGTAGTAGTTGTCAGTGTGTTAATCTCATTGATGCGGACGGGGGTGAAGGAGCGCGATCTTGTCTTCTCCACTGTAGACCAAGGAACTATCGAGGTCAGCGTCAGCGCGTCGGGCAAGGTAGTGCCGGCGTTCGAGGAAATCATCAACTCGCCCATCAACACCCGCATCCTGGAAGTGTACCGCAAGGGAGGCGACAGCGTGGACGTAGGTACGCCCATCCTGAAGCTGGACTTGCAGAGTACCGAGACCGAGTACAACAAACTCTTGGACGAGGAGCAGATGAAGAACTACCAGCTGCAGCAGTTGAAGGTGAATAACGAAACCCAGCTCAAGGACCTGGCCATGCAGATTAAAGTGAAGGAAATGAACCTCAACCGCATGAAGGTGGAGCTACGCAACGAGCAATACCTCGACAGCATCGGTTCCGGCACCACCGACAAGGTACGCCAGGCCGAACTGAGTGTCAACGTCGCCCAATTGGAACTGGAGCAGCTCCGTCAGCAGTACACCAACGAGCAGGAAGTGATGGCCGCCGAATACAAGGTGCAGGAACTCGACCTCAGCATCTTCCGCAAGAGTCTTGCCGAGATGAAGCGCACATTAGACGATGCCCAGGTGCGTTCGCCCCGCAAGGCCATCCTGACGTACATCAACGACCAGATAGGCCAACAGGTGACGCAAGGCACGCAGATAGCCATCATCTCTGACTTGAGCCACTTCAAGGTGGAGGGCGAGATAGCCGATACGTACGGCGACCGCGTTGCCGCAGGGGGAAAGGCCATTGTAAAGATTGGCAGCGAGAAACTGGAAGGCACGGTGAGCAGCGTCACCCCCTTGTCGCAAAACGGTGTCATCAGCTTCACCGTCCAACTGAAGGATGACAATCACCGCCGTCTGCGTTCGGGACTGAAAACCGATGTCTACGTGATGAACGCCGTGAAGGAAGACGTGATGCGCATCGCCAACGCTTCCTATTACGTGGGTCGTGGCGAGTACGATCTCTTTGTCCGCACGTCCGATGACGAACTGACCAAGCGCAAGGTGCAGTTGGGCGACTCCAACTTCGAGTATGTCGAGGTAGTGAGCGGTCTTCAGCCGGGCGACCAGGTTGTAGTGAGCGACATGAGTAACTACAAGAACAAGAACAGCCTGAAACTGAAGAAATGATAATTTAGCGTTGTGTTAGCATGGAACACAGATGACACTGATGAGACAGGTTTACACAGATTTTAAAGGGCTTCGCCTACAGGTTTAAAGAATAAATCTGTGGTCATCTCGTGAAATCTGTGTCATCTGTGTGCCATCTAAATTCCCATTTATAAAACTATGATACGTATATACTTAAAGCAAGCCTGGGAACTGCTCAGGCAGAACCGTCTGTTCTCTACCATATATATTATAGGTACGGGGCTGTCCATTGCATTGGTGATGACACTGTTCATCATCTTCTACGTCAAGTTCGCCCCCGTCTATCCGGAGTATAACCGCGACCGAACTTTGGTGGTGAAAGCTGCGAAGCGATACCCGAAAGGCAAACCCGAGAACTGGAACATCAACAGCGGCATAACCTACTGGGCCATGGAGCATCTGTTGGCGGATGTGCCGCACGTAGAAACCGTAGCGGGCAGCGTGCTTGACATTTGGAGCAACTGCCAAGCGTCCGTCACGGACGTGAAGCCTTTCAAGGTGGTACCCCACTATGTCGATGGCGCTTTCTGGCAGGTCTTCTCTTTCCGTTTCCTCGAAGGGCGGGCTTTCACACGGGAAGAGATGGAGGCCAAGGAGAAGGTGGCTGTGTTGGGCGAATCGCTCGCCAAACGCCTCTTTGCCACTATCCGGGACGTGACGGGACGCCATTTCAGTTTCAACGGGCAGGATTATCGGGTGCTGGGCGTGGTGCAGGATGTCTCTAACGCCACACCCGCCACGGCGGGCGACCTTTGGGTGCCGTTGTTCAATTTGCCATATATCCAGCAGGAAGGACCGGGACTGTTGGGCAATGTCCATGCTTATCTGTTGGTGGACGATGAGGAGAACCTGGATGCCGTGCGTGCCGGGGTGCAGGATGTCGTACGCCGCTTCTCCCAGCAGGACAAGGACTATGAATTCAGCCTGATGGGGCAACCCGACCCGTATTGGCTCAGCACCTTTCGGCAGGACATCACGAAGGAACCCGACTTGGCGGAACTGGCCAAGGACTTCCTCTACATCCTCTTGGCGCTGCTCTTCATCCCCGCGCTGAACCTGGGCGGCATGATTTCCTCGCGCATGGACAGCCGCATCGCCGAGTTGGGCATCCGCAAAGCCTACGGGGCCACGCGCCGTAGGCTGTTGGAACAGGTGCTTTGCGAGAACCTGTTGCTGACACTGATGGGCGGACTGGCGGGGCTGCTGTTCTCCTACTTGATAGTGTGGACGGCGAGCGACTGGATACTGACGCTGTTCGATGAGAACATCTTCAATACGGCCATCCCTACCTCGTTCACGCCGGAGATGTTGTTCAGCCCCGCCGTGTTCGGCTGCACGTTGGGCGTGTGCCTGCTGCTCAATGTGGTGTCGGCGATTGTGCCCGCGCTGAGGGCGTTGCGTCACCCGATAATGGATTCGTTGAATACTAAAAGATAACTCTTATGCTTCAAACCATATTACACCAACTTTGGAACCAACGTCGCCAGAATGCGTGGATATTCCTCGAACTGCTCGTTGCCGGCTTCTTCCTCTGGACCGTCATCGACCCCATCTATGTATTGACCGCCAACCGGGCCATTCCCCGGGGCTATGAACCCGAAGGACTGTACGTGGTGAACATTGGCGCGTATGACAGGACGCACGGCAGCTACGACCCCGACATGGCGTCCGACTCAATGAACCTTGTGGCTTACCGCCGCATCACCCGCATCCTTCGCGAACTGCCCGAAGTGGGCAGCTGGACCATCGCCGCTTATTCGTCCTTCCCGAACAGCGGCTCGTGGATCGGCACGCAAGTCTTTGCCGACACCGCCTCCCTGCACAAGAGGGAAGGCTACGTCCACGCCCAAAGGTATGAATTCGCGACGATGGAGGGCAGCGACCTGCCCCGCACCTACGGCATGAAGGACGCCCGCACGGGCGGCGACCTCCGCTTGCCTGCGCAACCCGACAACAAAGTGTTCGTCTCCGAGCGGCTGGCGCGGCGTCTCTTTGGCACTGCGGATGCCGTGGGGAAGAAAGTGTACGAAAGCGATGAGCCATTGGAGGTGGCGGGCGTGTTCCGCGACTTCAAGCACCGCGATTACGAGCAACCTTATCCGCTCCTCATAAAAATGCACAATGATATAAAAGGCAGCCCCTACATGGCATGGCAATACATCGTCATCCTCCGCTTGAAGCCGGGTGTGGACGTGTCCGCCTTCAAGCAACGCTTCCGGCAGGAGGTGGAACCGCAACTCGCCATAGGCAACTTCTATTTTAACAGCTTGCAAGCCTTTTCGGCATTGAGCGAGGCGTACGCCATGCAGAGCGGTGTCACCAACAAGCTCCGCCTGCAATACGCCCTGACCACTTTTGCCCTGCTCTGCATCTTCCTGGGCATGGTGGGCACTTTCTGGATACGCAGCAATGCCCGCCGGGGCGACATCGGGGTGATGCGTAGCATGGGTGCCTCGCAGGGGTGCATCGTGCGGCAGTTCCTCATCGAGGCGTGGCTGCTGCTGACGGTGGCTTTCGTGTTGGTCATCCCCTTCCTGTACTTTCATGCGCGGCTCCACGGCCTGTACACAATGGAGATGAACGAGTACTTCGTGCCCAATCCCGCCTACGGGCAAAACCGTTTCGGATTCCACTTCACGGTGGTGCTCGCGCTCAGTTACGCGATGCTCTTGCTTGTGGCGATCATCGGTACCTATATCCCTGTCCGCCGGGCGGCGCGCACGTTGCCCGTGGAGGCGTTGAGGGATGAGTAAATGGGAATTTAATAGATAAATTATCATTTAAAATTATACTAACTATGTTGAAACAGTATTTGAAACAAGCGTGGGCGTTGCTGCGGCAGAATCCGCTGTTCAGCACGCTCTACATCGTCGGCACGGGGCTGGCCATCGGCATGACGATGATTGTGGCGGAGATTTATTACGTGAAGCTGGCGCCCGTCTACCCCGAAGAGAACAGAGGCAGGACGCTTTATCTGGAGAGTGCCAAGTTTACCAACGGGCAGCAGACGTGGCAATCGGCCTTGTCCTACAGTGCCTTGCAGGACTGGGTGTCGACGCTCGAGAACAAGGAGCTTGTCACCGCTACGTTAGGGTCGCAGTTGCGACAGGTGGGTTACATACAGCCCGATGACCGCAGCGGTGACTTCCTGCCGCGCATCAAGATGGTCGATCCCGCCTTTTTCCGCCTGTACCCCCTCCGTTTTCTTGAGGGGAAGCCTTTCACCGAGGCGGACTTGCAGAGCGGCATACGCACGGCGGTCATCAGCGACGACCTGGCACGGCGGCTGTTCGGCACCACCGAAGGCGTGGTAGGACGCACGTTCAGCCTGGCCTACATGCGCTTCAGCGTGTGCGGCGTGGTGCGGGGCGGCAGTTATCTGACCCCCAGATCCTATGCGCAGGTGTACATGCCTTACTCCGTTGACCCCACCTACCGCGAGGAGAGTCTTCCCTTCCCCTACTTCGGCAGCTTCCGCCTTGCCTTCTTAGTGAAAGACGCCGCGCAGGCACGGGCGTTGCAGGCCGAGGTGAAGGACGTGACGCGCCGGCTGAACTTAGAGCACGAGGGCGAGTGGGAGATGATACTGTGGGAACAGCCCCGCACGCATGCCCTCAGCGTCTTTCAGGACTATCCCTCGCAGGACTTCAGTTTCTGGGCGAAGGTGCGCTATTTCGGCCTGATGCTGCTGGTGCTGCTCTTGGTGCCCGCCCTCAACCTGATGGGTATGATATCGAGCCGCATGGAGAGCCGCCTGGCGGAGATGGGCGTGCGCAAGTCGTTCGGCGCGGGGCGCGGCAAGCTGTTGGGGCAAGTGATGTGGGAGAACCTGCTGCTCACCCTGTTGGGCGGATTGTTGGGCCTTATTGTCGCCTGGCTTTTCATCTACGTGGGCCGCGAGTGGGTGTTCACCCTGCTTGACGACTATCCGGAGGCTATTCCGCAAGGCGCCAATGCCTACGTCAGCGGCGAGATGCTGTTCGCTCCGGCGGTATTCGCCTGCGCCCTGCTGCTGTGCGTGGTGCTCAACCTGCTGTCCGCCCTGGTGCCCGCCTGGCTGTCGCTGCGCAAACCCATTGTCAATTCATTGTATGAGAGGAGGTAACGATATGTTTAGACTGATATTGAAAACCCTATGGAGCCGCCGCAAGCGCAACGCTTGGCTGCTGGCCGAACTGATATTAGTGTGCATCCTTTCGTGGGCCATCTTCGACCCCGTCATTGTGGTGACACACGACCGTATGATACCCCTTGGCTACGACGCCGACCGCCTTTGCATGGTGTCCCTCGACATGCTGCAGCCCTCGGCGCCCGGCTACGATTCCCTGTCCGCTAAGGACGAGGCGAAGTTGGACAGCTACCTGCACTTGATGCGACTGGCCCGCCAGCATCCCGACGTGGAGCAGACCACCGCTTTGCTGGGCTTCAGCTACCCCGGTTCGCAGGGCAGCCAATCCACGAGCTACAAGGTGGCGGGCGACACGGCGAAGAACAGCACCAACGTGTACCTCATCAACTACCTGCCCCACACCCACTTCTTCGAGACTTACGGCTTCCGTTCCGGCACGAAAGGTATGACTGCCGCCGAGCTGTCCGACTATCCGGCACGCGACAACCAGTTGGTGCTGGACGAAAACACGTTGGAGTATTACTTCCACACGGACGACCCGCGGGGCAAACGCTTCTGGCGCTATAATGAGAAGGACACCACCTACACGGACATTGTGGGAGCGGTGGGCACCGTCAAGTACAGCAGCGAGCGGCGCCCGATGGCCGTGGCCTTCGTTCCTATGGGTGAAGAAGAGGCGAGGGGGTATATCCCTATGGACGCACAGATACTGATACGCGTCAAGGAAGGCGTCAGCATGGATCGCTTCCTGCACGACTACAAGCCTTGGATGCTCCAGACGCTGCGTGCCGGCAACCTCTACGCCCGCGACCTCAAGACCTACCGCCAGAACTTAGACGAAACGGAGTTCTCCGGCTCCGCCTCGCTGTATAGGCGCAACCTGCTCGTGGCGGTATTCTTCCTCATCAACCTCTGCCTGGGCGTGGCGGGCACCTTCTGGCTGCAGACCCGTACCCGCAGGGAGGAGATAGGCGTGATGCTGTCCTTTGGCGGGACGCCGGGGCACATCGTCCGCCTGCTGCTGGGCGAAGGCGTGGTGCTCACCACGGTGGCTACATTCATCGGCTGCTTTGTCTATTTGCAATACGCGCTGAGTGAAGGTCTTTCCCGAGGCATGAACTGGGGAGAGGACCTGCGCCAGGAGTACTGGACAGACTACTTCGGGCAGCACTTCCTCATCGTGTCGCTCATCATCTACGCTATCCTGCTGGTGGTGGTGGCTGTTGGTGTCTACCTGCCTGCCCGCCACATCAGCCGCATACAGCCCACCGAGGCGTTGAGGGATGAGTAAAAGCGGACACAGTGTTCATTATCGGACACTTCACTTTTGCGCTATGTGTTGATTATCAGCACTTATAAATTCTGGCACAGAATTTGACCCATTAGGAACGGAGGCTTCCTTTGTACGCCTCCCTATTTAAAAAATGAACAATAACTTAAAACGAATAATAGATTATGGAAATGATTAAACTGACGGGTGTGAACAAGATTTATCGCACCGACGAGATTGAAACGCAAGCATTGGAGAACGTGAACCTGAGTGTAGAAAAAGGTGATTTCCTCAGCATCATGGGACCGTCCGGATGCGGCAAGTCTACCTTGCTGAACATCATGGGCCTGCTTGACACGCCCACCAGCGGCACGGTGGAGATAGCCGGCACGGACACCACGGGCATGAAGGACAAGCAGCTCGCCGCCTTCCGCAACCACAACTTAGGCTTCGTCTTCCAGTCCTTCCACCTGATTAACACACTGAACGTCATTGACAACGTGGAGCTTCCCTTGCTCTACCGTCGCATGTCCGCCAAGGAGCGTCACCGCTTAGCCGAGGAAGTATTGGCGAAGGTAGGCATGACCCACCGTATGCGCCACATGCCTACCCAACTGTCCGGCGGTCAGTGCCAGCGTGTGGCCATCGCCCGCGCCATCATCGGCAACCCCGAAATCATCCTCGCCGACGAGCCTACCGGTAACTTGGACTCGAAGATGGGTGCCGAGGTGATGCAAATCCTCCAGCAACTGAACACGGAGGACGGCCGCACCATCGTCATGGTAACCCACAATGAGGATCAGGCGAAGCTGACCAAGCGTATCGTGAAGTTCTTCGACGGAAGACAGATTAGCTGATGTGTACTTTTCTTTTGCCTTGATGCAAAAGAAAAGCTACCAAAAGAAAAAATCAAGCGCTGAATCTCCGGGACTACTCCGAGGCTGTTTTTGCTAAACGGCACAAAACTCGCTTCGCTCAGACAGAGTGCCGTTCTTCACGCAAAAACAGCCTCTCCGCTTAACGTCCCTCCGCTTAGGCGCAGGCTGCGCGGTGTCAGTGTAAAAACACCGCAAGGCATCCGGAGTAGCCCCGGAAGTGCAGACGGGGTCCTTTCTTTTTGGTATCTTTTTCTTTCGGACAAGCGAAAGAAAAAGTACGCTAACTGATAAATTATCATTTAAATAATAGAAACTATGAAACGTATATACATCTTTTTCGCTTTACTGGCTGCATTAGCCTTCGCTACCGGCGTGTCAGCCAAGGATAACGACCGCATCACCCAGACCCGCAAGGTGGCGGACTTCACCCGCATTGAGGTGACCACTGTCGGTCAAGTCTATTTCACGCAATCACCCGAAGTGTCGTTCCGCATCGAGGGCAAAGAGAAGCATGTGAAAAACACCACTACCGAGGTGCGTGACGGTGAGTTGGTAATAGGTTATAAGGAAAATAACCGCAAAGGCAGCAAGAACGGCGTGACGATTTACCTCACCGCCCCCACTTTGGAGGGCGTGGAGTTTACCGGCGTGGGCAGCTTCAACTGCAAGGAAACGCTGAAGGTCGATGACATTCGTTTCGATGTAGAAGGCGTAGGCTCTTTGGATGTCCGCGACCTGCAATGCGAGACGTTGACCTTGCGTTTGAATGGCGTGGGCAATGCCGACGTAGAAGTACATGCCGACCACGTGGACGCTTCGATGGAAGGTGTAGGCTCCGTCACCCTTCGCGGCAAGACCCGTACGGCAGAGCTTGAAAAGAGCGGCATCGGTAGCCTGAATACCCGAAAGCTGGAGATAGAGGAGGACTGACGAATGAGGAAGCAATTATTCGCTCAGGTTTGGGAGTTGGTGCGTAATCAGCCGTTGCTGACCTGTATCTCGGTGCTGGGTACGGCCTTTGCCATCACGATGATTATGGTCATTGTCATCGTGTGGCAGACCAAGTACGCCGACTTGGTGCCGGAGGTCAACCGTTCGCGCTGCCTTTACATCTCCGCCGTGGGTGTCCAACAGAAAGACAATAAAAGCTATGGAGGTTACAGCAGCTGTTCGCCTGCCTTCATGAAGCGGTGCGTTGAGGGTGTGCCCGGAGTGGAAGCCTGCACTGCTTTCAGTCCGGCAACCGATGCGTTGGTCTCCCTCTCTGATGGAGGGCAGCGTGTCAAGGCGGACATCAGCTATACAGACCCCGCCTATTGGCACGTGTTCCGCTTCGACTTCCTCAGCGGGGCAGGCTTTACCGAAGCCGATTGGGGCGGCAACCGCCTGTCGGTGGTGCTGTGCGCCTCGGTGGCCCGTCACCTGTTCGGCACGACCGATGCCGTAGGCCAGTACATCCTGCTCAACCGCCGGGAAGCCCGTGTAGTGGGTGTGGTGAAAGACGTATCGCTCACCGCCAAGGACGCTTACGCCCAAGTGTGGACGCTCTATCCGAAGGAGGACCAAACCGCCAATGGTATAAATGATTATGCTACGTACATGCACGTGGCCATTCTCGCTCACAGCAAGGCGGACTTTCCGCAGATACGGGAGGGTATCACCAAACGTTTAGCCGATCTTAATGCCGGACTGGGTGAATGGCAGCTGACCATCATGGAGCAGCCGGACGACATCGTGGCGCACGTCAATCACATCTGGAGCAACGTGGGTCCGGACATGTCGATGATTTACCTGCAATACGCCCTGGCGTTGGTCATCATCCTGCTGGTTCCCTCGCTCAACCTCTGTGGACTGAGCAGTAGTCGTATGCAGCAACGCACCGCTGAATTAGGTGTGCGCAAGGCGTTCGGCGCCACACGGGGCGTGCTCATCCGCCAGATGCTGAACGAGAATTTGGTGTTGAGCGTGGTAGGCGGCATCGTTGGGTTAGTGTTGAGCTATGCCAGTGTCTATGTATTACGGGGTTGGCTCTTCACGAACAACCAGAACGTCGGTTCGTCCGGCGAGTTCAGCCTGAGCATGGGCGCCTTGTTCAGCCCCACGGTGTTTGTGCTGGCGTTCCTATTCTGTGTGCTTATCAACCTGCTGAGTGCTTGGCTGCCCGCTTGGATGGCCACGCGCCGCAACATTGTAGAATCGCTTTATGACCATTAATCGGAGAGGAGGAGACTGACTTATGAAATACATTTTACACAATCTGCACATGATACGCGCCCGCTTCCGCAGCAACGGCTGGGTGCTGGCGGAACTCTTTGTCGTGTTCCTCGTGATGTGGTACCTTTGCGATTCCCTCGGTTGCCTGAAGTACACCTTCTACCGACCGTTGGGCATGGACATCAGCCACGTCTACCAGTTGTCTACCATCGAGGGAGGCGAGAGCCGGGACACCACGCTGACCACGGTAGACAAATACTTCAACCTGTTGGAGAAACTGCAGGCATTGCCCGAAGTGGAGTGTGCCGCCTTGTCGTACTTCAGCTTGCCCATGAGCGGACAGAACAGCTACAGTATGATGGCGGCGAATGACAGTGTAGGGCTGAACGTGCGCAACCTGTTTGTGACGGCGGACTATTGCCGGGTGTTCCGCATGACGGAGGACGAGCGGCATCCTTTCGCCGGGCTGCCCACCGACGGTTATCACGTGATGCTGACGAAAAGAGCCTATGAACTCTTTAAGGAGCATGTACCCGGTTTTAGTCTCGACACGAAGCTGTTTGACGGAAGAGACACGTCGGAGGTGTTTACCCAATGTGGTGTCATCGGTTCCATACGTACGTATCGCTATGGGAGCGATGCCAGATCCGTGTTCCACCGTATCGACCGCGCATTCAGCAACGAGAACTTTGACAATAACTGGGCACAGTTGACTTTCCGCCTGAAGCCTTCTGCCGACACGCCGGACTTCCGTGCCCGCTTCAACCGCGAGATAGCTCCCCGACTGGACGTGGACAACGTCTTTGTGGCGGACGCCGTGCCTTACACCACGCAACAGCACCTGTTCGAGGTGATGAACGGCGATGTGGACCGGGTGAACACACAGATGCTTGTGGCGTTCTTCCTCCTGGTGAACGTGTTCCTGGGGCTGATAGGCACCTTCTGGTACCGTACGCGCCGCCGCCGTAGTGAGATAGGCTTGCGCATGAGCATGGGCAGCAGCCGGCGGAACATCTTCTGCCTGCTGATGGGCGAGGGCTTGTTGCTGTTGACGATGGCTGCCTTGCCTGCTATGTTCATCTGCTATGCGGTGGCTATTGCCGAACCAAGTGTAGGGCATACGGCACTTATCTCGACATGGCCGGTGAAGTGGTCGGGCGTGCGTTTTCTGCTGGGGAGTGTCGGCGCTTGGCTGCTGATGGCACTGATGGTGGTTGTCGGCATCTGGTTCCCCGCCCACAAGGCAATGCGGATACAGCCAGCCGATGCGTTGCACGAAGAATGAGTATGTTATATATATAATATGGTATAAGATATGATCAAGCAATATTTCCAACAAGCCTGGGCGCAACTCAGGCAGAACCCTATCATCAGCGTGGTGAACGTGACGGGTACGGCACTCGCCATCTTCCTCATCATGCTGGTAGTGATGGTGCAGCAGGTGCAGGTGGAGCCGTTTGCACCGGAGAGTAACCGTGACCGAATGCTCTACTACAAGAACACCAGTGTACGCAACCCGAAGGTGTGGGGAGCCGATGACAGCAGCAACGGCTGCATGAGTGTACAGGTGGCCGACCAATGTTTCCGTACCCTTACCACGCCGGAAGCCTGCACGGTGTATCAGGCCTGGAATGTGACCACACCTGTCAGTGTGCCCGGCCAGCCAACTTTTTCCGTAGACTTGAAGGAGACGGACGATGTATTCTGGCGGGTGTTCGACTTCAGTTTCCTCGATGGCAAGCCCTATGACAAAGCTACCTTTGACGCCGGTTTGCCCGTGGCGGTCATTACCCGAAGCGTGGCGCGTGCCCTCTTCGGCACGGACCAAAGCGTGGCGGGGCGCGAGTTCTTGCTGAACCATGCTCCCTACCGGGTGGCGGGTGTGGTAGAAGATGTCAGTACATTGGCCACTACGGCATACGCCCAAGTGTGGATACCTTACACCTCGACAGATACGCCGAAGGACACGGATGCGGGCGGCATCATGGGTAACTTCAGTTGTGCCCTGTTGGCCCGCAGCCGTGCCGACTTCCCCGCCATTCGTGAAGAGAGTGACCGCAGCGTGCGTGCCTACAACGATGCCCGTAAGGAAGAAGGCTGGGAAATTTTCATGCGTAATCGTCCATACAACCAAGAGAAGAATGCTATCGCATACAGTTCGAACAACGAACCGAACCTGCAAGGCGAGCGCAACCGACGGTTGATGGTCTATCTCATCCTGCTTATCGTGCCGGCTATCAACCTGAGCAGCATGACCCAGAGCCGCTTGCGCCAACGAGTGGCGGAGATAGGCGTACGCCGTGCCTTTGGCTGTACTCGTGCGGAATTGGCGGGACAGATATTGGCGGAGAACTTCATCGTTACTCTGTTGGCGGGCGTTATCGGTTTCATCCTAAGTATTCTGTTCGCTTTTACGGCCAATGAGTTGCTTTTTGCGCAGAACTTCAGCCGCACGCTGAACCCGCCCCTGGTGGATGCCTCTATCTTGATACACGCTTCCACGTTCCTGTGGGCATTGCTGTTCTGCTTCGTGCTCAATCTGCTCAGTGCCGGCATTCCCGCCTGGCGTGCGGTACGCATGAATATTGTTGAATCCATCGGAGGAAGACTCCATTAATAATATAGCTTATGCAAAAGAAACTATTTACACAGATACGAAACGAGTGGCGCGGCAATGTATGGCTGGCGTTGGAACTGTTAGTGGTCAGTGTGGTGATGTGGTATATCATAGACATGCTCTACTGTCGGGCTGCCACTTATTTAGAGCCGCGCGGTTTCAACACGGAGCACTGCTACCGTATCTACTTAGGTTATTTGACGAACAAGAGTCCCGATTACGATCCGGACTGGGATGTAGAGCAGTGGCGTGATGATGTATTGGGAATCGTGGAACGCCTGCGCCGCCGTCCGGAGGTGGAGGCGGTCAGCCTGTCATGCAACGCCCATCCCTATAACGGCAACAACAGCGGATGCAGCCTGCAATATGATACGTTGCAGAGCAGCGGCTTTGTGGTGCGCCGCTACATGACGCCCGACTTCGTGCGGGTATTCCGCTACCAAGGCGCACGAGGCGAGACGCCAGACCAACTGGCCGAACTGCTTGAAAAAGGGCATTTATTGGCGTCGAATAACATATTCATGCGTCGTTATGGGATACCGCTGACGGAGATTGCCGGCAATGGTTTCCACCTCGACGGCGATACCACTAGGTCCTTCACGGTCACGGCTCTACAGCCCGTGCGTTACCACGACTATGAGGAGGCAAAATGGGGTTACACGGTGTGCTACAATCTGGCTTCTCTTCTGAACCAACATTCCGGTCTCATCACTGTGCTCAACGAACTGTGTGTCCGTGTCAAAGCAGATAAAGACCGCAATTTTATAGACAATCTGCGGGCGGACAGCGAGAAACAGTTCCGCATCGGCAATGTCTACATATCGGATATACGCAGCTTTACAGACATTCGCCGCAGTTTCCAGCAGTCGTGGAGCAGTGACACACAGTTCCTCTGTGCGGGTATGGCCTTCCTGATGCTGAACATCTTCCTCGGCCTGTTGGGCACCTTCTGGTTCCGTACGCAGCAACGCCGGGGTGAGATAGCCCTGCACAAGATTAACGGTGCGACCAATCGGGCAGTCTTTGCCCGCCTGATGAGCGAAGGCATGTTGCTGTTGCTCGTCATTACGCCTTTGGCGTTGGCGGTGGATTACGTGTTGGCAAGCGCCGAACTGAATTCTTGGCGCAACGGCACGACTTTGGAGCCGGAACGGTTGTTACTCTGCGCCGCTTTGGCCTTCGTGTTCATCGCACTGATGATACTCATCGGCATCTGGTATCCCGCCCGCCGGGCGATGAAGGTACAGCCCGCCGAGGCGTTGCATGACGAATAGGAAAATGGGAATTTAGCGGGCTGATTAGGAGAACGCAGACAACGCAGACGGGCGCAGAGGCTCGCGGAAAATAAAGGGCTTCGTCTATCTGCACTGAAAAAAATATAAGTCTGCGTTCATCTGTGTATTCTGCGTCGTCTGCGTTCCCTGAGACAGATAAATTATCATTTAAATAATAGAATAATGAAACAACTGATTCATCTCATCGGCCAGCACCGCTTCTATGCGGCGGCCTGCATGGTCGGCACTGCCGTCACCCTGGCGTTTGTCATGGTGGTGGTGATGGTGTATGACTTCCGTACAGCCGATGTGGCTCCGGAGACGGAGCGCAGCCGGATGCTGTACAACACGGGGACGCAGTGTATGCGTGCCAACGGCACAAACCTGATGGGCTATCGGGGCTTAGGTCCTACGGCTTTCGAGGCGTTGTATGACAACCTGCCGGGCATGGACACGCTGACGTGGCACGGAGGATTGCAACGGGCGTTGTGCTCCTTGCCCGCTTCGTCCGACCGCCGGTCCGTGTTCCTGCGTCCCGTGGCGGCAAACTGGTTCAGTTTTTTCCAATATGACTTCGTGGCGGGCAGGCCTTTTACGCAAGCCGAGTATGACGCGGGGCGTGCCGCCTTCCAAGAGGCGGAGGACGAATGGCGCAGCTACCGCAGTCTGGAGGACGGGGTGACGCGGCGTTTTGTGGTTATCACCGAACGTTTGGCGCGGCAACTCTTTGGCAGTGCCGACCGTGCCGTGGGCGGGGAGATGCAGATGGACTTCCAGCCCGTGCGGGTGGTCGGCGTGGTGAGTGACGTCAGCTCCATCTTCCAGACTGCCTATGCCGAGGTGTGGGAACCCTTTACGCTGCTGAACGAGACGCAAAACTACAATGTCCGCGAGACGGGCGGACTGGCCGGATTGCGCTATGCCGTGATACGCAGGACTTCCGGCGCGTCGCCTTCCGACATCCGTGCCGAGGTGGAGCAGCGCTTGGAGAGGCTGAACCGTTCGGGCGGGGAATACGTCTTGAGCGACCCGCAACTTTACACCCACACGGAGTACACCTTCTTCCGCGGCAGCAGCATCGATGCCCGGCTGGTGTATGCGCTCCTGCTGATTATCCTGTTAGTGGTGCCCGCCGTGGGCATATCGGGGCTGGTACACGCCCAGATGCAAAGCCGCCTGAGCGAGATTGCCATCCGCAAGGCCTACGGGGCGACGAATGCCGACATCATCGGGCGGTTGTTCTTAGAGAGCTTGGGCACGACGCTCATCGGTGGCCTGTTGGGCTACGGGCTGTCGTGCCTGTTGGTTGTGGCGGGCAACACGTGGCTTTTCGGTACGGGCGGCGTGCAGGCGTCGGGCATCGTGCTGGGTGCCGATTTGCTGTTTCGTCCCGTGCTGTTCGGGGCGGTGCTGCTGGCTTGTTTGGTGTTTAACGCATTGTCTACGTTGCTCCCTGCCTGGATGGCGGTGCGGCGCAACATAGCTTTTACATTGGTAGGAGGAGAATAACGATTATGTGGAGGCAAATATTTCATCAACTGTGGAACCAACGCCGTGCCAACGCTTGGCTGTGGGTGGAACTGACCTTAGTGACGGTCATCCTGTGGTATGGCATCGACTTAGTCTATAATTATGAAGGAGCGGCCTTGCAGCCCAAAGGCTACGACACGGACTGCGTGTTCGACCTCATGGTAGGCACCAAGCCGATGGAGGTCATCGAGGATGCCGACAACCGTCGGGCAGGGGAGGACTTCACCTATTTATATAATCTGGTTAAGGACTATCCCGGTGTGCAGGACGTGTGTGCCTACTACGGCAGCGTGCCCTATTCCGGCGAGACGCAGTTCGAAGGCTACGCCCCTCACGCCGACTCCACGCACGTGGTGCATTGCTACATCCGCTACGTCACGGCTTCCTACTTCGATGTGTTCCGGCTGAAGCCCTTGGCCGGACAGTTGGATGAAAGCCGTTGGCTGTCCGCCGAGCATCCCATGCCCGTGCTGATGAGCGCCGACTTGGCGGACTCCTTGTTCCACATGCCGACATATGCCGACGCTTTGGGCAAGACGTGCTTCAATCCTTACTGGCTACAGACGAAGAATCCCGTGACCAACTACCGCGTCATGGTCGTATTGCCCCGCCACAAGCTGAGCGACTACGAGCGTTACGAGCCGTTCATCTCTCTGCCCGTGGACAAGGCTCTGTTCTGGCAACACATCGCCGTTCGGGTGTCGCCCGACCGTGTGGCTGGCTTCGCCGAACGCTTCCGGCGTGACATGCAGCCCGTGTTTGACCGGGGTATCTTTTACCTCGACTACATCCGTTCCTACGCCGACATGAAAGCAGCCTATGATGTGGAGCAAGGTACGGTGAACTATCTGAATACGGTCTATGCCGTGGCGACGTTCTTCGGCTTCAACGTTTTCCTGTGCGTGCTGGCCACCTTCTGGTACCGTACCCGCAAGCGTCGTTGTGAGATAGCTCTGCGCATGGCTATGGGGAGTGACCGCCGGAGCGTGATGCGTTACCTCCTGGCGGAAGGTCTGATGCTTTTGGCGTTGGCTGCCGTTCCCGCCCTCTTCATTGCGTCCAACCTGCAACTGGCTGACCTCACGGTGCATACGCTGGTAGATGTTTCGGCATGGCGCTTTGTCGGTTGCTTCGTGGGGGCGTTGTTGTTGCTGGCCGTTATTATTGTATTAGGCATCTGGTATCCCGCCCGCCGGGCGATGAAGATACAACCTGCCGAGGCGTTGCATGACGAGTGACCATCGTCCTCTTCTCTTATTCTGCTTCATGAAATTGCACCAAATAAATGCAAGATTCAGTGATTTCTGCATTTATTTGATGCAACATGCCTATATTTCCGGCACCTCTGCCGTTGTTTCAAGACTATTTGCGCCGGGGATATTATCCTTTTGGACGTGATGAAGACTTTGAAATGGAATTGATGCAAGTCATTAACCAAACCATTTAAGCCAGTGATGCAACGCCTGGCAGAGG
>CASGED010000116.1 GCA_949300425.1 uncultured Bacteroides sp. | reverse complement strand
CGAATGCTTACGTGAAGGCGATGTGCAACCACCCGACCGCTGACGTGGCAAGCGCGGCTGCCGAAGCCAAGTCGCTCTTCGACAAGTACGGCGACCCGACATCGCTGGCGCAAACCGAGGAAAGCGGCGTGCTGCACAACCTCTTGCAAGACTTGGAAGCGTTCGATTCCTCGAAGCGCACTTTGTTGAATCTCGACGTATGGATTGCCGACTTGAAGACGAAAGAAGAAGCGTTCCTTGCCGCAGCCGCCGAGCGCACGGAAGCCGATGCAGCCCGTCAGGTGGGCATCGTGAAGGAAACGCGCACCGCAGCCGAAGCCGCCTACCGCTCGCTGGTTGATACGGTGAACGCGCTGGCGATGATAAACGGCGATGCGGCATACGCCACGTTTATCGACCACGTGAACGCAATGATTGAGCGTCAGAAAGCTATCTCAAAGGCTCGCTCCACGCGGGCGAAGAAGGAGGACGAGCCTGAAGAGTGACGCCTGGCGTGTCAACGCAGAGGGCACAGAGGCACGCGAGTCTTTCATTTTCCGTGCTGCCCTGTGTTCTCTGTGATGTAATATGATTCAGCAATTTTGACATGCATTTATGAAAAAAGCATATTTCAACTGGAGCGGCGGGAAAGATTCGGCATTGGCGTTGTACCGTGCGCTTAGGGACGGGGAGTTTTCCGTGGAAGCTTTGTTTTCGGTCTTGAAATGTGACGGACAGAAAGTAGCGATGCACGAAACGGGTATCGGGTTGTTGAAGAGTCAAGCCGATGCCATCGGAATCCCGCTTGTGCCGTTTTATTTCAATCCTGATTGCTCGGACGAAACATACAGAAAGGCTATGCTGGAATCTATGTACCGGTTTAGAGAGAGGGGCATCGCGACGGCTTTGTTCGGAGACCTGCATTTGGATTCGTTGCGCAAAGCCAGGGAGCGGAAGTGCAGGGAGGCAGGGATGCAAGCTGTGTTTCCGCTATGGGGAATGTCACCGGAAAATGTCCTTGCCGAGTTCGTGCAATCGGGATTTAGGGCGATAGTGACGTGTGTAGACAATTCCGTCTTGCCGGAAGATTTCGTGGGCAAAGTGATTGACGAAAGTTTTCTTTCGGAACTTCCGGAAGGCGTAGACGTATGTGGTGAAAACGGAGAATACCATTCTTTTGTTTTCGACGGTCCTATCTTCCGGCATCCGGTCGGTTTCAGAATCAAAGAAAAGTACAGCAAAACATTTTCGGATACCCGAACAGGTGCGGCTCAAAGATATACCTACTTGGAATTAGAAGAAAAATATGGAGACAACTTTAAACAACAGTTTGCAGCCCACATCGGTAAGCGTGTTGATGATTAATGCGCAGGGTATGATGCTGTCCGTGCTTGGGCAGGATTATTTCGTGTCATACAACCGCGTACCTTGGTTGCGCGATGCCCGTGTCAGCAGTGCGCTCAACGTGCGCATGGCAGGACCGAACGCCATCGAATGGCCTGAACTGGACGTAGACCTCGAAATCGAGAGCCTCAAACATCCCGAACGCTATCCGTTGGTGATGAAGCGGTCGCCGCTGGATATGGTTTGAATGCAGTAGCCCTGCCGACCAAGTTTCTTTTTATTGTCAGTGGTATTAAAAAATCCCCTGCAAGCTGTGACGGGTTTGCAGGGGATTTTTATTTCCCGTAAAACGGGTACAAATGCCGAGGATATATCTACCTCATTGCCTGGTATATCTCCGTACATTTGCAACAGAATCAATAAAAAGGAATAGACAATGAATGACATTTTCGAGAAAGACCTTTCGGGCGCAATGGTTTCGCCTGATGAACCCGGTTACGACCAACTTATCAGCACTATCTTCGACACGATGGCTACGGCTGCCGAAATGAACGCGAAAGGATGGCTTTCGCCGGAAGAAGTACATGACTACCTGCATCGCATCACGGGCAGGGAGATAGACCCCAGCACCACACTGTTGCCTCCATTTTACGTGGATTACGGCAAGAACATCCGCATCGGCAAAGGATGCTGGATTCAGCAAGGATGCACGTTCTTCGACCGTGGCGGCATTACCATTGGCGACGGGGTATTCATTGCCCCGAAAGTGAACCTTATCACGATTAACCACGACCCGAATCCCGATAACCGCAGTGCCACGTACGGTCGCCCGATAGTGATAGAAGATAAAGTGTGGATTGGCATCGGTGCCACCGTTCTGCCCGGTGTACGCATCGGTTACGGTTCTATCGTTGGTGCCAATAGTGTGCTCACACACGATGTGCCGCCTATGACCATTGTCGGCGGTAATCCGGCGAAGTTTATTAAGAAGATAGAAATAAAGAAATAGAATACGATATGAACAAGACTATCACTTTAAACAACGGCGTCGAAATGCCCCTGATGGGCTACGGCGTTTGGCAGATTGCTCCCGCGGAATGTGAGCAATATG
>CASGED010000115.1 GCA_949300425.1 uncultured Bacteroides sp. | reverse complement strand
TCCATTACCGAAATATTGTCGCGATACGAAGTCGACATCATGGATATCGGGCAGGCAGACATCCATAGCACGCTTTCATTAGGCATCCTTTTTAAATGTAACGAAAAAGATTCGGGTAACGTAATGAAAGACCTGTTGTTCAAGGCTTCGGAATTAGGTATTAACATCCGTTTTTATCCCATTTCTGCGGAAGAATACGAAGAATGGGTGAACATGCAGGGCAAGAACCGCTACATCCTGACATTGTTAGGACGTAAGCTGACCGCCCAACAGATAGCAGGAGCCACCCAGCTGCTCGCCGACCAAGGGCTGAACATCGATGCCATCCGGCGCCTGACAGGACGTATCCCATTAGACGAGCAAAAGGCAAGAGTACGTGCCTGTATCGAATTCTCCGTGCGCGGCACTCCTCACGATACCGAAGAATTGCAGCGCGAACTAATGAAGCTGAGCAACCGCTTGGAAATGGATTTCTCATTCCAAAAAGATACGATGTACCGGCGGATGCGCCGTTTGATTTGTTTCGATATGGATTCCACGCTCATTAAAACCGAAGTGATAGATGAACTGGCAGAGCGTGCGGGAGTAGGCGAACAAGTACGTGCTATTACTGAACGGGCGATGAGAGGTGAAATTGATTTCCGTGAGAGTTTTACCGAACGGGTAGCATTGCTCAAGGGATTGGATGAAAGCGTGATGAAGGACATAGCCGAACACCTGCCCATCACCGAAGGAGTGGAACGGCTGATGTATGTGCTGAAGAAATACGGTTATAAAATCGCCATCCTTTCGGGGGGATTCACTTACTTCGGCAATTACTTGAAAGAGAAATTCGGTATCGACTATGTGTATGCCAACAACTTGGAAATCGTAGACGGCAAATTAACCGGACGCTACTTAGGAGATATTGTAGACGGACGGCGGAAAGCAGAATTATTGCAGCTAATAGCTCAAGTAGAAAATGTGGATATTGCGCAGACCATTGCCGTCGGTGACGGAGCCAATGATTTGCCGATGTTATCCGTAGCCGGGTTGGGCATCGCCTTTCATGCCAAACCAAAGGTGAAAGCCAACGCCCGTCAGTCCATTAACACCATCGGACTGGACGGCGTATTGTATTTCTTGGGATTCAAAGACTCGTACCTTGACGAGCGGGCGAACCGTTAATGATGATAGCTAATTTATTGTATGGAACACAGAGACACTGAGACACAGAGTTTTTATTTAAACAACAGTAGAGAATTGCTTTATTTTTTCTCTGTGCCTTCGTGTCCCTGTGTTCAATAAATACCCTATATAATATATGAAGTTTACTGAACTGAATTTGGAAGACAGCGTCTTGGATGCGCTCGACGCAATGAACTTTAAAGAATGCACACCAGTGCAAGAGCAAACTATACCCGTCATATTGGAAGGAAGAGACCTGATAGGCGTGGCACAAACCGGCACAGGAAAAACCGCCGCTTATCTGCTTCCCGTCATCAACCAATTAAGCAAAGGAGGATATCCCGCCGACGCTATTAATTGCGTCATTATGGCACCTACCCGCGAATTGGCACAACAAATAGACCAGCAGATGGAAGGTTTTTCCTACTTCATGCCAGTATCAAGCGTAGCCATTTACGGGGGGAATGATGGAATACGTTTCGAACAAGAGAAGAAAGGACTGACTTTAGGGGCTGATGTCGTTATTGCAACCCCTGGCCGTCTCATCAGCCATTTAAGCTTGGGGTACGTTGATTTGTCAAAAGTCTCTTTCTTTATCCTCGATGAAGCCGACCGGATGTTGGATATGGGATTTTCGGACGACATCATGCAAATTGCGAAATACCTGCCTAAGGAACGTCAGACCATTATGTTCTCCGCCACAATGCCGGCAAAGATACAACAGTTAGCAAAGACCATCCTGAACGACCCGGCGGAAG
>CASGED010000114.1 GCA_949300425.1 uncultured Bacteroides sp. | reverse complement strand
TACGATACCGATTGTCGTCCAGTTGAGGAAGGCTTCACTGGTCATGGTGGCACCTACGCTCAAGCCCAAGAAGATGGTAGCGGTGTTCATGATGCTATTGGCTGCGGCATCGAACAAACGGCTCGTGTCGCTACCGATTTCTTTCAGCAGGTTACCAAACATCAGCATACCAATCAAGGGTACGGCGGTCGGCACGAACAAGGCGACAACCGTAGTCACCACGATGGGGAAGAGTATCTTCAACACGCGCAGGTTCTTGATTTCAGTCTTCGAAGGATAGAGTTTCTCCTGCTCCTTCATATTAATCATCAGCTCCTTCTTGGTACAAAGCAGCCTGACGCACAAGGGAATGATGACCGGCACCAATGCCATATACGAATAGGCCGCAATGGCGATAGGACCCAGCAGATGGGGAGCCAACTTAATGGTGGTAAAGATGGCCGTAGGCCCATCAGCGCCACCGATGATACCCAACGATGCGGCTTCTTTCGGCGTGAAGCCCATGCAGATGGCCACAATCAGCACCAAAAAGATACCCAACTGGGCAGCCGCACCAAAGATAGAAAGGCGCAGGTTGCGAAGCATCGGGCCGAAGTCGGTCAAAGCGCCCACGCCCATAAAGATAATAGGCGGCAGGAAACCGGTCTTTATCAGCATGTAGTAGATGAAGTTCATCAGGCCCAGTTCGTGGGCTATCTCGTGCAGAGGCATCTCCCACACGTTCTTCATCACCCCGTTCACCATCACCATGCCGTTCTCGTCCGCTTGGATAACGCCCATCTCGCCGCCGGGAAAGTTGGCGATGAGCACACCGAAAGCAATAGGCACCAGCAGAAGCGGTTCGTAGTGCTTCTTGATGCCGAGGTAGAGAAGGACGAAAGCGATGGCATACATCACGAGGAACGACGGATCAGCTATCAGGTTGCTGAACGCCGTCATGTCATAGAGTTTTCCAAATATATCTTCCATTACGCAATCTTCATTAATACATCATCTTCTGATACAGAGTCTCCCGAATTGACACAGATGGCGGTGATTGTACCATCGCGGTCGCTACGGATGGCGTTATACGTCTTCATGGCTTCTATGTAGCCCAGCAAGTCGCCTTTCTTCACCTTGTCGCCTACTTTGCGCGGAGTCTCCTGGGTATTCTTGGTGAGGAAGAATTTTCCTTCCAACGGGGCGGGAACCGGTTCGCCTTCACCCATCACCACTTTGTCTGTGGCCGATGCGGGCAGGTCAATGTCTCCGTATGCCACCGTTACCCGGTATGCCTGTCCGTCCACCTGTACGGTAAGCGTCTTGGGTTTGGCATCGTCATTGGCGTGGGCGGCATTCTCTTTCTCGGCTTTGCGTTTCTCCACGTCGGCCAGGAAGTCGGCTTTCGCCTTACCACTCCTGTAAGCCTCGTATTGAGCCGGGTGCATGGCGTATTCGAAGAGTTCCTCGTCGTCCTCGCCCGTTTCCCACTTGTTGTCTTTCATCATCTTGCGATACTTGTCCAGGCAATCGGGATAATTGTCCTGCGGATTGCCGGTAAAGAACTTGCGTCCCTCGCGCTTGGCCTTCTCTACGATTTCCGGTGCCAGTTCGCCCGGCAACTTGCCGGCCTTGCCCAATATCATGTCCCAAATGTCATCGGCTATCATGCCCCAACGTTCCTTGCCTTTCTCCATGGCGATGACGTTCATCATAGCCAGGTTCTTGACATATTGGCTGAACGGCGTAACCAAAGGAGGATAACCTACGCGCGGCCATACGTAAGCCACTTCGTTGAACAGCTTGATAAGCAATTGGTCTTGCGTCATGAAAGGTTGGTTGCGTTTTGCTTTATACTTGTTGATGCTTTCGAGGTTGGTCTCCAGGTCGGCCATCAATGACCCCATCATGCCGCCCGGCAGACCCGGACCGATGAGCAGTGAGTTCATCAAGCGGTTACGCGGAGAGATGTATAACCCTAAGAAATCATCCATAAATTCCTGAATCAGGGCACGCACCTTCATGTAAGCCTCCATGTTGATTTCGGGCACCTGATAGCCGGCATCCTTCAGCATGGCCTGCACGCTCAGCAGGTCGGCATGACCCGTACCCCACGACAAAGGCTCCATACCTACGTCAATATAGTCGCACCCGGCTTCGCAAACAGCCAGGATGCTGGCCATGTTGAATCCGGGACCCGCATGGCTATGGTATTGCACGGGAATGTCCGGCTTAATCTTCTTAATGCCGGCCACAATCTTTCCCAAAGAGACAGGGCGACCGATGCCGGCCATATCCTTGATACAGATTTCGTCCGCTCCGGCCTCAATAAGCTGTTTGGCCATGTTGACATAATACTCCACCGTATGTACGGGTGAATGGGTGATGCAGAGCGAGCATTGCGAAATCATGCCTGCATCGTGGGCGTAACCGATAGAAGGGATGATGTTGCGCACGTCGTTCAGGCCGCAGAAAGTGCGGGTAATATCCGTGCCTTGCGCTTTCTTCACCTTATAGAAAAGTTTGCGCACATCGGCAGGCACGGGACTCATACGCAGGCCGTTCAAGGCACGGTCCAGCATGTGAGTCTGAATGCCGGCTTCATGGAAAGGTTTTGTCCAAGCGCGTACGGCTTTATTGGGATTTTCGCCAAACAACAAGTTCACTTGTTCGAATCCACCGCCATTGGTTTCTACACGGGCAAAGCAGCCCATCTCCACAATGGCGGGAGCCACCTTCACCAGTTGGTCGACGCGAGGTACATATTTACCGGCACTCTGCCACATGTCGCGGAAAACCAGACTGAATTTTATTTCTCTTTTCATTGTCTTTTAACGTGTATTTTATTAGTTATGTTCGCTATTATAATTTCTCTACTTTGGCCACTTTGCCCTTGCCGTGCGTTACGACCGATACGGCCGCATTGATAGCCGCCAGTATATTGGCCGGTATCGGTGCGGGAGCCGGTGTACCGTCTTTGTGCGTCGCCACTTCTTCGGGCGCATACTTATTGACTAAAGCAATGAGCAACTTGCCCATATAAATCACGATAAACAGGATGGCGAACACGGTCACCATGCCCACCACCATCAGCAATAATGCAGTATCCAAGTTTTCCATATTGATAGTTTGTTAGATGTTTGCGGCTTTTTCTTGAAAAGTCGCCCGAATTTACGGATAATTGCTTAAAGTGTAACACATACAACTAATAAAAGATGCTAAAAAAGCAAACACGGAAGATTAAAGCACAAATCCTACCTTTGTACAGGACAAACTTGTGCGTTCTCAAATAATATTCGTTGGATATGCCGCATTATATACAAATAATAATTTACAACAGACTACCGTATCTATTGTACGTATTTTAGAATAGTTCTTTCAAATAAGAATTTATCCTCGCAGGAAGCCCTTACAAGCAAGGGACAGGAATGTTTCTAACATAGCCCCCGAATGTTTCTAACATACCCCTACTATGTTAGAAACATCCCCCCCTTAAGTTAGTAACCTGAAATGGGACAGGTTCCCATTCCCTTTGTTTTTGTAAAATCAATTAATTACAAGCTCCCCTTCCTTATTTTCTCCTATACTTACCAAATAGACTTTTGGCGCACGCAGGGAAGGCGGTATTTTGTTTCCCTCAAATGCAGGTCCGCCCTGGGCTTACTTACGAAGAAGTAACTCGCGCAACTCCTTCACCCCTTCCGAAGCCCCTTTCTGAATGACATGGATGGGACGTGACGAATGGGCGTCCACCGGCTTGGGGTCGATGAGGTAGACTTCCGCTTCGCGGGGAACATAATGCAGCAAGCCCGCGGCGGGATAAACATTGAGCGACGTGCCGATGATGACAAAGATGTCCGCCCGCTCCGCATAGTCGATGGCCACTTCTATCTGGGGCACGGCTTCGCCAAACCACACGATGAACGGGCGCAGGGGGCTGCCGTCTCCCGCCTTGTCCGTGGCGCGGGTCTCGATGGTGTCGGGCGTCAGGGTGCGGATGTAGTGCGGGTTGTAAGGGTCGCGGCTGGAGCACATCTTCATCAACTCGCCGTGCAGATGGATGACGTGGGTGCTGCCCGCGCGTTCGTGCAGGTCGTCGATGTTCTGTGTCACCACCGTCACGTTGAAGTCCTTCTCCAAAGCGGCCACTCCGCGATGGCCTTCATTCGGCTCCACCTCCAGGAGTTGCTTGCGGCGTTCGTTATAGAATTTGATGACCAGTTCTGGATTGCGGGCATAGCCTTCGGGCGTAGCTACCTGCTCCACGGGATATTGGTCCCACAAGCCCCCCGCATCGCGAAACGTACTGATACCACTCTCGGCGCTCATGCCTGCGCCGGACAAAACTACCAAGTTTTTCATAATAGACTCCTTTCTTATTTAATAAGCAACTATTTATACTAAATGATAATTTAGCGTTGTGTTTAATAGCACACAGATGACACTGATGAGACAGATTTACACAGATTTTAAAGGGCTTCGCCTACAGGTTTAAAGAATAAATCTGTGGTCATCTTGTGAAATCTGTGTCATCTGTGTGCCATCTAAATTCCCATTTATCTCGTATCAATTAATTCTGCACACTTACTTATAGAGGTACAAAAATAAGCATTCCGCCCGAATTACGGGAAATCGCCCTCACGAAATGCAGTATTTTGCTAACTTTTGCATTTAACAAGTAAAATCAACGCATAATCCATAAGCTATATGATGAAACTTCTACGTTACACTTGGGCGACTCTCGTGCTCCTGCTGGGCGCAATGTCCTTGCAGGCACAGGGAAAGCCGTTCCCCTCCTCCACCTTCTCCCTCCATGCTGGCCCGTCGTGGTATGTCGGCCAGCTGGTGGGCATCACCCGCCGGGCAGACGCCTACCGGGACGACTTGCGCAAGGGCGTCGCCTGGGAGGCCGATTATTGGTATACCGACCCGCGCTCTACAGAAAGAGCCGTGAAGGTAGGCCCCGGCGTTATCTATCAGGGGAGCCTCTACAAAGCCGCGCACGAAGAAGGCTCGGACCAAATAAACATGCACTATGTAGCCGCGCAGATAGGCGTATTCTTCTTTTACAAGCGGGGTCTATGGCAAGTGTCCGCCGGACCGGGCTATCAAGTCTATAAGGACAAGAGCACGGTGTACGGCAAGCCGCGCGACGTGTCCATGAACAAGCTTGCCTTCAATCTCTCCGGCGGGGGAGAATATTTTCTCTCACGGCACTGGGGACTGTCCGCCCGGCTCAACTGGATATTGTCCTCTTCCGAAGCCTATTCGGTGGATTATCACGGAGAGCATTGGCAAGTGAACGACCCGCAAACGGGTGGAGGCTACTTCGGCCAACTATCCTTACTTTTCGGCGTGAACTATCATTTTTAATCATCTTTCTACCTATAATTATATATAGTCATGAAGAAGTTTCTATTCCTCCTGCTGATTCTTGCCTGCGCTTCCTGCTCGGAAGACACGTCCATCGACCCCACCCTGATGCCCGAAGCCACTTCGGAAGGGCGAAACACCTTCGGGTGCCTCCTGGACGGATGGGTCTATACAAGCGGACGCTTCGGCCTCCCGCAAGCTACGTCCTATACGGATGAGTCCGGGTACAAGGTGGTCATCACCGCTCCGGTGGACCTATTTAGCACATTCACCCTGACATTGGAGAATCCCGTCGCTCATTCCACCTGCCCCTACACCGGTTCCGGGAACTTGGGTGACGGGGAAGCCTTCATCACCCGCAATGACGGGAAAGTCATCAGCGGCACTTTCCAAGGCGAGGACGTCACGCAAGGGCGTTTCGACATCCGCTTTACGGAGGAAGATGAA
Source organism: uncultured Bacteroides sp. (assembly GCA_949300425.1). Taxonomy (GTDB): domain Bacteria; phylum Bacteroidota; class Bacteroidia; order Bacteroidales; family Bacteroidaceae; genus Bacteroides. The sequence goes on along the minus strand of CASGED010000114.1, from coordinate 3,160 downwards.
GAAGGCGGGGCGACCATCGTTTTTCTTTCGCAAAAAGACGGCCTTTCTCTTGCGAAGCCACCCTCAATCTTCCGCAAAGACGAGAGGAGATGAAATGATAACGAAGGCAAATAAGAATTTTTAATGTCCTAAACATGGGGCATTCAAATAAAACATGTACTTTTGCCACTCATTTTAAAAGCGATATGGACAAATTCAGTTATGCAATCGGCCTGGGTATAGGTCAGAATCTTTTAAGCATGGGCGCCAAGGACATCTCGGTGGACGATTTCGCACAAGCCGTCCGCGATGTGCTGGAAGGCAATCCCACCGCCATCACACACGTAGAAGCCCGCAACATCGTGAATCACTATTTTGAGGAAATGGAAGCCCGCGTCAATGCCGAAAACATCGAGAAGGGTAAGCAATTCCTGGAGGAAAACAAGCGACGCCCGGGCGTGGTGACCCTGCCCAGCGGTCTGCAATATGAGGTAATCAAGGAAGGCAACGTAGGCCGTTACGCCAAAATCACCGACCAAGTGCAATGCCACTACGAAGGCACGCTGATAGACGGCACCCTCTTCGACAGCTCCATCAAGCGCGGCCAGCCCGCCACCTTCGGAGTCAACCAAGTCATCCCCGGATGGGTAGAGGCTCTGCAACTGATGCCCGAAGGAGCCAAGTGGAAGCTCTACATTCCCAGTGAATTAGGTTACGGCGCACAAGGCGCAGGCGAAATGATTCCGCCCCACAGCACACTGATATTCGAAGTGGAACTCTTGAAAATATTATCTAAATAAAAATAAACCATTAAAGCAAAATGAAAACAGTAAAATTTATGATGGCCCTGGCAGCTGCCGCCACTTTGGCATCCTGCGGCGGCCAGGCTCCGAAAGCCAACTTACAGAATGACATCGATTCTTTGTCGTACGCTATCGGCATGGCACGCACCGAAGGTCTGGATCAATTCCTGATGCAACAAGGTGTAGACTCCGCCCAAATGGCTTCCTTCATGAAAGGTTTCAACGAAGGAGCTTCCAAAATCGGCAAGAAAGACGTAGCTTATGTCATCGGTCTGCAAGTAGGCCAAATGGTCAGCAAGAACTGGGTAGAAGGTTTCAACCAGCAAATCTTTGGAAACGATTCAACCAAGAGCATCAGTCGTGAAAACCTGTTGGCAGGTTTCGTGGCTGGCGTAGCAGGCAAAGCAGGTTCGATGGACAAGTTGTACGCCCAAACTTATATGCAACAGAAAATGGAAGCCTTTCATGAGCAGAGCTTGAGAGTGCAATATGCCGACAACATTGCTGAAGGCGAAAAGTTCTTGGAAGAGAACAAAAAGAAAGAAGGGGTGATAACGACCGAAAGCGGCCTACAATACAAAGTCATCACGAAGGGCACAGGTGAAATCCCTGCAGACACCTGTTTCGTAAAGGTGAACTATAAAGGTACGCTGATAGACGGTACTGAGTTCGACAGCTCTTACAAACGCAAAGACAAGAACGGCAAGTCACAACCCGCCACTTTCCGTGCCGACCGTGTCATCAAAGGTTGGACAGAGGCACTGACCATGATGCCCGTAGGCTCTAAGTGGGAACTCTACATCCCCTATGACCTGGCATACGGCTCCAGAGCTTCTGGTCCGCACATCAAACCGTTCTCTACCCTGATATTCGAAGTAGAATTGGTTGGTATCGACAAGAAGAAATAAGTCCAACTAACAAAACGTTATTCCGGACGGATAAGACAAATGCAGCCAAGCAGAGGTCTTATCCGTCTTTTTTATACTTTTCCATCAAAAATCTCATCGATTTTATAGATAAATTAAAATATTTCCCTATATTTGCTTACTATTTGACAATCATAGGAAAACTTACATTTGTTATATTATGGAGAAAATAGATAGTCTTGACAGGCAAATTCTGGAAATAATCTCTCAGAATGCCCGCATTCCTTTTAAGGACGTGGCTGCCGAGTGCGGTGTGTCACGCGCTGCTATTCACCAACGTGTGCAACGCTTGATAGATTTGGGCGTAATCATTGGGTCCGGTTATCATGTAAATCCTAAATCGCTGGGATATAGGACTTGTACGTACGTAGGAATCAATCTAGAGAAAGGCTCGATGTACAAAGGAGTAGTAGCTGAGCTGAATAAAATCCCCGAAGTGGTGGAGTGCCACTTCACTACCGGTCCCTACACTATGTTGACCAAAGTCTATGCCCGTGACAACGAGCATCTGATGGATTTGCTTAACAACAGAATGCAGCAAATACCGGGTGTAACAGCTACTGAGACATTGATTTCCTTGGAACAGAGTATAAAGAAAGAAATTCCTATCCAGCCGGCTGAATAAAAGAAATATACGGGTCAGAGCCCAAGAAGAAAGCTATGGGTTTTGACCTTTTCCACTAAATAATCGAAACGAGACATGGAGTTTCTGAGTGAACACCACCTTACGGGATTGGTAATAGGCATATGTACATTCCTCATCATAGGGATGTTCCATCCCGTTGTGATAAAATCCGAGTACTATTGGGGAACCAAGTGCTGGTGGTTCTTTCTGCTATTAGGCATAGGGGGCATCATCGCTTCTGTGTATGTAGATAACATCCTGATTGCTTCCCTATTAGGTGTCTTTGCCTTTTCTTCCTTTTGGAGTATCAAAGAAATCTTTGAGCAGGAAGAGCGTGTCCGCAAAGGCTGGTTTCCCAAGAACCCTAAACGAAAGTACAAGTTCTGAAAAAGTATTTTTCCCAAACACTTGCATATTTCAGCGGAAAACACTACTTTTGCACCGCTATCCCCGAAAGGATACACCGGACTTGTAGCTCAGTTGGTTAGAGCAACAGACTCATAATCTGGAGGTCCCAGGTTCAAGCCCTGGCTGGTCCACTTTAAGAAAAAAGCACTTACGAGAAATCGCAAGTGCTTTTTTCTTTGTCTGCGTAAACAATGCGTAAACAAACGGTTTGAGTTGGCTCTGTTTACGCATAGAATTTCCGTGAAACTCCGTGCAATCCTAAGACATACCCGTTAAGATATACTGCTAATATGACCATACTTGACGGTTAAATAAACTCAAAAACATTCTATTGCATCCTGATTTATAGAATAATATTGTACTTTTGCATTGCGTAATGCAATTGTGGCAAGCCATGACCTTGGTGGTGCTCTTTCTTG
>CASGED010000113.1 GCA_949300425.1 uncultured Bacteroides sp. | reverse complement strand
CGAGACGCGCGACCAGCCCAAGAACAAGGAGCGCGCCCTGAGCCGCCTGCGCACCTTCATCTACGACAAGGAGCACCAGAAGTACATCGACGACATCGCCTCCAAGCGCAAGACGATGGTCTCCACCGGCGACCGCTCGGCAAAGATACGCACCTACAACTATCCGCAGGGGCGCATCACCGACCACCGCATCAACTACACCATCTACAACCTAGCGGCCTTCATGGACGGTGACATCCAGGACTGCATTGACCACCTCATCGTGGCGGAAAATGCGGAGCGGCTGAAGGAGAGCGAACTCTGACCCCGGGACGAAGCCCGAAACGAGGTCAAGACCTCGATGGTACCGAGGACAAGACCTCGATGACACTGAGGACAAGACCTCGGTTCGACCCCGCTCAAAACCTCCCTGAAACCGAGACAGTAGTGAAGGCCGAATCGTCACAGTAGTGACAACAATGTCAAGACAGTAGTGACGACATCTCCGCCACAGTAGTGAAGACGAAGCCGTGACAGTAGTGAACTTTTCACCCTCATAAGTACAAACCCTAAACAGACAACCGTAAGTTATGAAACAGAAGCAGATAAGCCATCTTTTCCACACGCTGGGCGCCTCGTTCCGCCGATGCGCCGTGCGCTTCCCCGTAACCGTAGCCTTCACCTTTGCGCTGACGGCCTACCTCTGCCACTTGGTAGCCACCGAGGGAAAAGCCGCAGACGACAAACTGCTGATGACCACGGGCTATTACCTGTCCGTCGGCACCCTGCTTTCGCTCAGCCTGCACCTGTGGGCGGAGGAAGTGAAGCGACGGAGAATACGCATAGGCGTGCAGGTGACGGCGCACCTGCTCCTGATGGCCGACGCCCTATTCCTTTACCTCTACACCATGGGGTCGCGAATGATAGATATCGGCATCGCCCACGGAGCAGCCATCCTCGCCATCGGGCTTTCGGTGTTCTTCCTTCCGTTCTTCCGGGAGAAGGACGACATTCCGGCATGGAACTTCACGCAATATGCCTCGGCGACACTGGGATTGACCTTTGTCGTAGGAGCCGTCATGAGCGGAGGTTTGTGCCTGCTGGTATTCTCGCTGCACCAACTCTTCGGGATGGACATCAGCTACAAGTGTTACCTATACATATTAATAATGTGTAGCGAACTGCTGCCCCTGCTGATGTTCCTCGGCCTCCTGCCCGAAGGCGAACGCAAGCACGACCGCCTGCCGCAACCTACGGCCTTCGTACGCAACATCATCCGATACCTTTTCCTGCCTCTGACAGGCGGCTATCTGCTGGTGCTCTACGTCTACGCCGTCCGCATCCTCACCCAATGGGAATTGCCCAACGGATGGGTGTCGTGGCTGGTCATTACGCTCATGGCAGGCTGCATCGCCATCGAAATGGGGCTTTATCCTTCGCGCGTCAAGAACCGCAAGCCGACGGACGAACGCATCGCCCGCTGGCTGCCCGCACTCATTCTTCCGCTGCTGGTGCTGATGAGCGTGGGCATCGGACGTCGCTTTCTGGACTACGGCATCACCCTCAACCGCCTGTATCTGGCCACGCTCAACGCCTGGTTCTACTTTGTCTGCATCGGGCTGATAGCGGGAAAGGCCAAGCGCATCAGTTGGATACCCATCTCCTTCTCCATCATCTTCCTGCTGACGTCGGTGCTTCCGGTGAATTATGCCAGCATTACCCGAAACACGTTGCGGAGAGAGGTAAAAGAACTTATGACGCAAAGCGGACTGGACACCCTGCCCTTGGACGACGCGCAATACAGAGCGTGGCTGAAGTCATTGCCCGAAGGCGGAGAACAGGCGAACGAAAAGCTCTACTACCTGAGCGAAATATTCGGAGAAGAAAGTTTCGCCGACCTGGTCAACAAAGACATCCCCTTCTACGCCATCCGCGAAGAGCAGACGCCGGACGCAAGGAACCTGCACTACACTTCGCAAGTGCAAAACATCCCCATACCGAAAGGATGTTCCCTCTTCACAGGCATCAACCTGAACACCCGGATTCCGAATGAGGATATACATGACGAACGATTGTCCGTCCCCTTGACACCCGTAGATAGCATCAGCCTCCCCATCGACACCTTACGTGCCCGGGATAAAGACGGGACATTGCCACCGCCCATGTTCCGCACTCAGGCAGGCAATGTGCTGCTATTATCCTCATTCCATATATACATCTATAAAGAAGAAACAGAAGTAACCCTTGATGGCTACCTTTTCCATCATGAACAAATCCATAAATAACTAATAATGATATGAACAGACAAGAACTTTTTGACAACATCCGCCGCAAGCAGAGTTTCCTCTGCGTCGGTCTGGACACCGACATCAAGAAAATTCCCGAACATCTGTTGGACGGGGCGGAACCGGTATTCAACTTCAACAAGGCCATCATCGACGCCACCGCCGACCTCTGCGTGGCCTACAAGCCCAATCTGGCCTTCTACGAATGCTTGGGCGTAAAGGGATGGCAGGCGCTGGAGAAGACCGTGCGCTACATCCGGCAGAACTACCCCGACCAATTCATCATCGCCGACGCCAAGCGCGGCGACATCGGCAACACCTCGGCCATGTATGCCCGCTCGTTCTTCGAAGACATGGACATCGACGCCGTCACCGTGGCCCCCTACATGGGCGAGGACAGCGTGACGCCTTTCCTCACTTACGCAGACAAGTGGGTCATCCTCCTGGCACTGACCTCGAACAAGGGCTCGCACGACTTCCAACTGACGGAGGACGCGCAGGGTGAACGCCTCTTCGAGAAAGTGCTCCGCAAGAGCCAGCAGTGGGCGGGCGACGACCGCATGATGTACGTCGTAGGCGCCACGCAAGGCCGCATGTTCGAGGACATCCGCAAGGTGGTGCCCAGCCACTTCCTCCTTGTCCCCGGCGTAGGCGCGCAGGGCGGTTCGCTCGAAGAAGTGTGCAAGTACGGCATGACCAAGGAGTGCGGCCTGATAGTGAACTCCAGCCGGGGCATCATCTACGCAAGCAAGGGCACGGACTTTGCCGAAGCAGCCCGCCGGGCGGCGCAGGAGGTGCAGGCGCAAATGGCCAAGGAACTGAAGGCAGCCGGTATCGTATAACCGGCTTTCATTCTACAACCAACCATCAAGAGGCGTGTTCATAAAAGAGCATGCCTTTTCTTTTTATCCCTTGTTTGTGTAACTCATCCTTTTCACCTATCTTTGTGCCTGTAAATCAATAAGGGAAAGATTCATGTCCTACGAACGTAAAATCATCAACGACCCCGTCTTCGGGTTCATCAGCATACCGAAAGGGCTGCTCTACGACCTGGTGTGCCACCCCTTGCTGCAACGGCTCACCCGCATCAAGCAAGTGGGCCTGTCATCCGTGGTTTACCCCGGGGCGCAACATACCCGCTTCCAGCACTCACTGGGCGCCTACTACCTGATGTGCGAGGCCATACAGCACCTGACGGCCAAGGGCAACTTCATCTTCGACAGCGAGGCGGAAGCCGTAGAAGCCGCCATCCTGCTGCACGACATCGGGCACGGGCCTTTCTCGCACGTGCTGGAGGACACCATCGTGCCGGGTGTGTCGCACGAGGACATTTCGCTCATGCTCATGGAGCGCATCAACCGCGAGATGAACGGGCAACTGACGCTGGCCATCCAAATCTTCAAGGACGAATACCCCAAGAAGTTCCTGCACCAGCTGGTCAGCGGCCAACTCGATGTGGACCGCCTGGATTATCTGCGCCGCGACAGCTTCTATACGGGTGTCACCGAAGGCAACATCGGCTCGGCACGCATCATCAAGATGCTCGATGTGAAGGACGACCACTTGGTGGTGGAGTCCAAAGGCATCTACTCCATCGAGAACTTCCTCACCGCCCGGCGCCTGATGTATTGGCAAGTCTATCTGCACAAGACTTCCGTGGCCTACGAACGGATGCTCATCAGCACCCTGCTGCGAGCCAAGGAGCTGGCCTCCCGCGGGACGGAGCTTTTCGCCTCGCCGGCCTTTCACTATTTTCTGTATCACGACATCAACCGCGATGTCTTCTACAATGACCCGGCTTGTCTGGAGAACTTTATCCAGCTGGACGACAATGACGTATGGACATCCCTCAAAGTGTGGTGCGGACACCCGGACAAAGTTCTGTCTACCCTCAGCCAAGGCATGGTGAACCGCCACCTCTTTAAAGTGGAAATCTCCAACGAACCATTCAGTGAAGAACGGAAACAGGAGCTGACCCACCAAGTGGGCATTGAGCTGGGCATACCGATGGCCGATGCCGCCTACTTCGTCACCACGTCCTGCATCGAAAGAAACATGTACAACCCCGCCGATGACAGCATTGAGGTTATCTACAACGACGGGAGTACGAAGAACATAGCCGAGGCATCGGACATGCTCAACATCTCCCTGCTATCGAAGAAAGTAAAAAAACACTACTTATGTTACCTACGTCCGCACAAGTAAATGCAAAATATTCCCTGCAAGTTAAGGATATATCAAAAAAAAGTGCGTTATTTGTAGGTTGAAAACCATCTAACAAGAAAAAATATGGAATTTTCTGCCAAGCAAATTGCCGCATACATCCAAGGAGAAATCGTTGGAGACGAGAATGCCACCGTGCATACCTTTGCCAAAATAGAAGAAGGTATGCCGGGAGCCATTTCTTTCTTGTCCAACCCGAAGTATACGCCTTACATCTACGAGTCGAAGGCAAGCATCATCTTGGTAAACAAGGATTTTGTGCCGGAGCACGAGGTGAAAGCCACCTTAATTAAAGTAGACAACGCTTATGACAGCCTGGCAAAATTGCTTACCCTTTACGAGCAAAGCAAACCCAAGCTGACGGGTATAGACTCCCTGGCTTACATAGCGCCTACGGCAAAGATAGGGAAAAACGTGTATATCGCTCCCTTTGCCTATGTAGGCGACCATGCGGAAGTGGGCGACAATACCTCTATTCACCCACATGTCACCATAAGCGCGGGGGCCAAGATAGGTAACGATTGCATCTTATATCCTAACGTCACCGTTTACCACGACTGCCGGATAGGAAATCGGTGCATATTGCACGCCGGATGCGTCATCGGGGCTGACGGCTTCGGTTTTGCCCCTACCCCCGAAGGTTACGAAAAAATTCCACAAATAGGTATTACCATTCTTGAAGACGACGTGGAAGTAGGAGCCAATACGTGCGTAGACCGCGCCACCATGGGAGCTACCATTGTACACCGCGGCGTAAAACTGGACAATCTGGTGCAAGTGGCACACAACGATGAAATAGGTTCGCACACCGTCATGGCCGCTCAAGTGGGCGTGGCCGGTTCAACCAAGGTGGGAGAATGGTGCATGTTCGGCGGCCAGGTAGGCATCGCGGGACACATCCATATCGGCGACCGGGTCGTGTTCGGCGCACAATCCGGCGTACCGAGCAGCACCAAGAGCGACCAACGCCTGATAGGCACGCCCCCCATGGAAGAAAAGCCCTACTTCAAGTCGCAGGCCATCTTCCGCAAGTTGCCGGACATGTACTTTGAACTGAACACGTTACGCAAAGAACTGAACGAACTAAAAAAACAATTAAATAAGTAACCCATGCTGAAACAAAAAACTCTGAAAGACAGCTTCTCACTCAGTGGAAAGGGACTTCACACGGGTCTTAACCTGACCGTCACCTTCAACCCGGCTCCGGAAAACCATGGATATAAAATCCAACGGACGGACGTAGAAGGACAACCCATCATAGACGCCATAGCCGACAATGTGGTGGAGACAACGCGAGGAACCGTCTTGTGCAAGAATAATGTGAAGGTAAGCACCGTGGAACATGGCATGGCGGCCCTCTACGCATTAGGGATAGACAACTGCCTGATACAAGTCGATGGCCCTGAATTCCCCATCTTAGACGGAAGTTCTCAATATTACGTAAATGAGATAGAACGTGTAGGCATCGAGGAGCAGAATGCCGTAAAGGACTTTTATATCATCAAATCCAAGATTGAGTTCCGCGATGAAGAGACAGGCTCGTCCATCATCGTACTGCCGGATGAGAACTTCAGCCTGAACGTACTGGTATCCTACGACTCGAACATCATCCCCAACCAATACGCCACGCTGGAAGACATGGCCAAGTTCAAGGACGAGATAGCTGCCAGCCGCACGTTCGTTTTCGTCCGCGAAATAGAGCCGTTGCTTCAAGCCGGCCTCATCAAAGGCGGAGACCTGGACAACGCCATCGTCATCTACGAGCGTCAGATGCCGCAAGAGAACTTCGACAAACTGGCCGACGTAATGGGAGTTCCCCACATGGATGCCAGCCACTTGGGCTACATCATGCACAAGCCATTGGTTTGGCCTAACGAATGCGCCCGCCACAAGTTACTCGATGTCATCGGCGACATGGCGCTGATAGGCAAACCCATCAAAGGCCGCATCATCGCCACACGCCCCGGCCACACCATTAATAATAAGTTTGCCCGCCAAATGCGCAAGGAAATTCGCCTGCACGAGATACAGGCTCCTATCTACGATTGCAACCGTCCGCCACTCATGGACGTAAACCGCATCCGCGAGCTGTTGCCCCACCGCTATCCTTTCCAATTGGTAGATAAAGTAATCGAAATGGGCGCCAACTATATTGTAGGCGTAAAGAATGTGACGTCCAACGAACCTTTCTTCCAAGGACATTTCCCGCAGGAACCGGTGATGCCGGGCGTGCTTCAGATAGAGGCTATGGCACAAGTGGGCGGTCTGTTGGTGCTGAACTCTGTGGACGAACCCGAGCGTTACTCCACCTACTTCCTGAAAATAGACGGAGTAAGATTCCGCCAAAAGGTTGTGCCGGGTGACACCTTGTTGTTCAGAGTAGAACTGATGGCTCCCATCCGTCGGGGCATATCCACCATGAAAGGTTATGTATTTGTAGGAGAGAAAGTAGTATGCGAGGCTGAGTTTACAGCCCAAATAACGAAAAACAAGTAAACGGAAGATTAACATGCAGGAACAAAATAAAATCAGCCCCTTAGCTTACGTCCATCCGGAAGCGCATATCGGTCATAACGTAGAAATCGCTCCGTTCGTCTTCATCGACAAGAATGTGGTGATTGGCGACAACAACGTCATCATGGCTAACGCCAACATCTTGTACGGAAGCCGCATCGGCAATGGAAACACAATCTTCCCCGGGGCCGTTATCGGCGCCATTCCGCAAGACCTGAAATTCAGAGGCGAAGAAACCACCGCAGAGATTGGCGACAACAACACCATTCGCGAGAATGTAACCATCAACCGAGGCACCGCCGCCAAAGGACGCACCATTGTAGGCAACAACAATCTGCTGATGGAAGGCGTACATGTAGCTCATGACGCCATGGTGGGCAATGGCTGTATCATCGGTAATGCCACGAAGCTGGCGGGTGAAATCATCATAGACGACAACTCCATCATCAGCGGCGGAGTGCTGATGCACCAGTTCTGCCACGTGGGAGGATATGGCATGATACAAGGAGGATGCCGTTTCAGCAAGGACATCCCCCCCTACATCATCGCCGGACGCGAGCCCATCTGCTATGCCGGGCTGAACATCGTAGGTCTGCGCCGCCGCAATTTCTCCAACGAGACCATCGAGGCAATCCACAATGCTTACCGCATTATCTATCAAAGCGGACTGAACACTACAGACGCGCTGAAGAAGATTGAAGAAGAGATGGAAATGACCCCCGAAATAACTTATATTGTAGAATTCATCAAAAACTCGCCCCGCGGCATCATACCCGCAGGGAAATAATAACACGCACAATTATGATTTACAGATTTACGCTTATTTCTGATGAAGCAGATGATTTCGTCAGAGAAATACAAATAGACCCGGAAGCTACTTTTTACGATTTCCATGAAGCCATCCTGAAGTCTGTCGGCTACGCCAATGACCAAATGACATCGTTCTTCATTTGCGATGATGATTGGGAAAAGGAGAAGGAAATCACTTTAGAGGAAATGGACGATAACTCCGAGATGGACAGCTGGGTAATGAAAGACACCCGCATTGACGAACTGGTGGAAGATGAGAAACAGAAGCTGATTTACGTGTTCGACTACATGACCGAACGTTGTTTTTTCATTGAGTTATCCGAGATTATCACAGGGAAAAACATAAAAGGTGCCCAATGCACCAAGTCGCAAGGCGAGCCTCCCAAACAAACAGTTGACTTCGATGAATATGAGGCCAAAGCCAACGCTGCCGCCATGGACCTTGACGAAAACTTCTACGGCGACCAAGGCTATAACGATGATGAATTCGACCCTGACAGCTACAGCGGTTATGGCGAAGGAGGCGGCGGTAATCCGTATGACGAAGACAGATACTAAAAAATGAAGAATGATGAATGAAGAATACCACGCGGCATGAAAATCTGCTATGACAGCGCAGCCTAATTCTTCATTCTTCATTCTTCATCCTTCATTCTTTTCATTCTTCATTCTTCTGTTCTTCATTTTCATGAATACCCTCATTGTGCTCATAGGCCCTACGGGCGTTGGCAAGACGGAACTTAGCCTGCGCTTGGCGGAGACTTTTCATACTTGTATCCTTTCGGCCGACTCGCGCCAATTGTACGCTGACCTCAAGATTGGCACCGCCGCGCCTACACCGGCACAATTGCAACGGATAAAGCATTACTTCGTGGGTACGCTGAAATTGACCGATTACTACAGTGCCGCCCAATACGAGACCGAGGTACTGCAATTACTTGACACCTTATTCAAAGAGAAAGAAACCGTATTGCTCACAGGCGGTTCCATGATGTATGTGGACGCCGTCTGCAAAGGCATTGATGACATTCCTACCGTAGACGCCGAAACTCGCCAACTGATGCTGCAACGCTATGAAACGGAAGGATTGGAGCCACTGTGCGCCGAGCTCAAACTGATTGACCCGGAGTATTATCGTATCGTAGACTTGAAAAATCCCAAGCGTGTTATCCATGCGCTCGAAATCTGCTACATGACAGGGCGCACCTATACTTCTTTCCGTACCCGCAGTGCCAAGGAACGACCTTTCCACATTCTCAAAATCGGTTTGACCCGCCCGCGCGAAGAGTTGTATGAGCGCATCAACCGGCGTGTAGACCAAATGATGGCTGAGGGACTTTTGGACGAAGCCCGCCGGGTCTATCCGCACAAGACTTATAATTCACTGAACACTGTAGGCTATAAAGAACTGTTCAAATACTTCGACGGCGAATGGAGCTTAGACTTTGCCATTGAGAAGATCAAACAGAACTCACGCATCTACTCCCGCAAGCAAATGACTTGGTTCAAGCGGGACGCGGACATTCGTTGGTTCCATCCTGAACAAGAAACGGAGATACTGACGTACCTCCGTTCCCGATTATGATTCACCCGGATAAATGACAACTGAGCCCGGAAAAGGGGCTGACTACAGACAAGGACATCTTCCGCCACGTGTTTACGGGCTTTGCAGCTACCTGCAAGGCATCTCGTTCGTAGACATGAGAGTCAGCCTGTCCATCGTCAGCAAGGGATTGGGGCATGAAAACCTGAAAACCACGCAAATCTATCTTTCTCCCATTGACACGGAGGGAGTGGTGAAAGCCAACCAACAACTGATTGGCAAGATTTTTCGCAAATAAAACGGTCAAAATCTGTTCGACAAAACCTGCCGCTGTATAGTATGAAGCGGCAGAACTCGCTGCAAATGTAATAAAAAGATTTAATACTAAGGATTTTACAGTCATTTTTTT